>DATJXP010000401.1:0-16310 GCA_035500035.1 Candidatus Acidiferrum sp.
GGGCTCAATGCCGATTTCGTGCATAGCCTGTTTCAGCATGTCTTCAATGAAGTGGTGAAAAACCACCGCAGCTTGCTGGATAAATAGCCGGCCGTGTCAGCCGGGCGGACCCCGGTTCAAGGCGCCTGCGGCTTGCCTAACGGGGGTCTTCTGCTAGAATGCGCCCCTCTTTTTAACCGAGCTTTTAACCAAGGCCATGGTACTGGCAGCCAGATGAGGCTTGTTTTCCGGTAATCGGGGAACGAACCACTCTGCCAGCGGCGATGGCCAGCAGAGGCATCCATGAAAACCGATATCCATCCGAAGTACAGCGACATCACCGTTACCTGCGGTTGCGGCAACAGCTTCAAGACCCGTTCGACGTTGGCTGAAGACCTGCGTATCGACGTGTGCTCCAACTGCCATCCGTTCTTCACCGGCAAGCACAAGATCGTCGATTCCGGCGGTCGCGTGGACAAATTCAACAAGCGTTTCTCCAACGCCCGCAAAGTCTGATTGCCGCATTGAGCGGAAATGCGCCTGTGTCATTCGAAGCAGGCGCACCCTGACGGCGGCAGCCCACGCACGGCAAAAACTGCAGTAAGTTCATGAAGAAGAGCCGCTCAAAAGAGCGGCTCTTCTTTTGTGCTCTTGGTGCGACCGGTAGTGGCAGCATCGGTATTGTCGGCATAGGGTGGTAGTGCTTCTGCCTTGAATACTTCAAAGATTGCATCCGGATCGCCGGGGTTGGTGCGCAAGCCGGTTTTGCTGTTGATGCGTACCGTGGCGATGCCGTCCGGTTGCTTCATGCTGTTTTCCGGTCTGCCTTCCAGCACCACTTTCATATAGTCGATCCAGATCGGCAGTGGCACGTTGGAGGCTTGCTCGTTGTCGCCGAGATTTCCCGGTTGATCGAAGCCGACGTACACAGTGGCCTCGACGTCACCGTTGAAGCCGGAGAACCAGAGATCCAGGGGACCATTGGTAGTGCCAGTCTTGCCGGCCAAGTCGGTGCGTTCGAACGAGCGGTCGACCGCGCGCGCACTGCCTTCGGTAGTCACCGCTTTCAGGATGCTGTTCATGATGTAGGCGGTGCGCTCATCCAGCACCCGTGGAGCGGGAGGATTTGCGCTTGCCTCGGAACTCGGAGGCGTTGCTGCCGAAGCTGCGGTAGTGCCTTGCGCGGCAGAGGCGCAGCTTGGACATACCGTGGCCGGATGGGCATGGAATACTTCACCGTCGTTGAAGTTGGCCACTTTTTCGATCAGGTAAGGCGAGACTTTATAACCACCGTTGGCGAACACTGTGTAGCCGGTGGCGATTTCCAGCGGCAAAACCGCGTGCGAACCGATGGCGATCGTGATGTCGTCGCGCGGAAATTCTTTTTCCTTGAAACCGAAACGGGAGATATAAGGCAGCACATAGTCCTGCCCCAGTGCCTCGTACAGGCGCAGCGAAACCAGGTTTTTCGATTGGGTGAGCGCGTATTTCAACCGGATCGGCCCGAGAAAATCACCGCCGAAGTTTTCCGGCCGGTAATCGGAACGGGCCAGCGGTGCGTCATTGATCAGTGTGGCGGCGGTATAACCGTTGTCGAGCGCAGAGGTGTAGAGGAAGGGTTTGAAATTCGAGCCAGGTTGCCGCTTCGCCTGGGTGACGCGATTGAACGAGCTGGTGTTGAAGTCGTAGCCGCCTACGAGAGCAAGGATGGCGCCATTGTGCGGGTTGAGCGACACCAGGCTGCCGTTGAGAGCAGGCACCTGCCCCAGCACCCATTTGCCGGTGGCGTCATGGGTGACGCGAATCAGATCGCCGACGCTGACGACCTCTTTAGCCAGGTGCGGGCTGGAGCCCCAGGCACTGCTATTGATATAGGGCTTGGCCCACTTGATGCCGTCCCAATTGAGCACCGTCTGGTGGCCGTCGGCCAGCAACACCGTAAGGCTTTGCTCTTCCACCTTGGTCACGAAGGCGGGATGCTGATCGCCTACGGGTGGAGTTTTGGCCAGGATTTCCAGCAGCGACGAACGTGAACCGTTGTAATGGTTCTCGGCGCCACGATAGCCGTGACTATGGTCATAACGCTCCAAGCCGGCCTTCAAAGCCTTATTGGCAGCCACCTGCATCTTGCTGACGACAGTTGTGTAAACCTCGTACCCATCGGTAAGTGCCAGCTCACCATAGCGATTGACCATTTCCTGACGTGCCATTTCAGCTACGTACGGAGCTTCGAGTTCGGGCTGGCGGCCATAGCGTCGGGCTGTTTCAGGGCTGTTCAGTGCTTCTTGGTACTGGGTTTCGGTGATCATGTCCTGGTCCAGCATGCGGCGCAGAACACGACTGCGTTCCTGCAAGGCGCGCTCTGGCGATTTGAGGGGGTTGAACATGTTGGGCGAGGGCATGATGCCAATAAGCGTTGCTGTCTCGGCCAAAGTCAGCTGGGCGATGTCCTTGTCGTAGTATTGCTTGGCAGCGGCAGAAATGCCGTAGGCGGATATGCCGAAGAAGGTGCGGTTCAGGTAAAGCTGCAGGATTTCCTGTTTGGACAGCTCCTTCTCCATCTTGATCGCAAGCAGGATTTCCTTGGGTTTGCGCGAGATCGCCGATTCGCCTTCAAAGAAGAAATTCTTGGTGACCTGCATCGTGATGGTGCTGCCGCCACCCCAATCCTTGCCGGTGGCTATGCCGACTACGGACCGCAACAAACCGACGAAGTCCACGCCCCTATGCTCGTAAAAACGCTTGTCTTCGCTGGCGATCAGCGCATTGACGATTTGCGGCGGGATGGCGGCAAAGGGAACCGGATTGCTGCGCCTGCTACCGAATTCGGCCAACAACTGGTTGTCGGCGGAATAAACTTTCAGCGGATTTTCCAGCCGGATGTTGGTGTAGGAGTGCTTGTCCGGCAGTTTGGGGGACAGATAGAGAAAAGCGCTGGTCGCCACCATGACGGCGCCACAGAGGCCGGCCAGTAGCCACCAGAACAGGATTCCAAACAAACTGTGGCGACGGATTGCGGACATCGAAACGGAAAACTTGGACTATATTCTGGTGAGGGACGCGCATTGTACCGTCTGAGCTTCCGCGCTAGCCATGCAAACGCGTGGCGCGAAGGTTCAACCGCGACACTGTGGTGGCGGCGGCCACACCGGTAAGTGTGAGCTGCCTGATTCATGATGTAGTGGGCTGCTTTCCAAAAAGCCACTACATGCTGTGACTAAGGGCGATGTGAGCTGAATCACAGCTCTAAAAAATTAAAGTAGTTTGTAGAGAAAATGGCTTAATTGCTTGAAATTAAGGGGTAAATTGAGTACCGTCATGTAGGGCCTATGCCTGTGAATTTTGTATTCGGAATCGCTTGGACACGTAGCCGTTGTGCCGCGTGGACAGAAAAATTCGTCGTACTGCTGGTTCGGCGTGCGCTGGCGATGTGAGGACTTTGGGTTTGCTGAACATATTCAACAAGAGATCCAGGAACCTGTTGGGCATTGACATCAGTTCAAGCTCAATCAAGTTGCTTGAGCTCAGCAAGCAGGGCGACAAGTACAAGGTCGAGCACTACGCCACGCGTCCGCTGCCCGTGGGTGCGGTCGTCGAAAAAAATATCGCCAACGTCGAAGCGGTAGGCGAAGAAATCGAAAAACTGTCGTCGTTGGTCAAGACCAAGACCACTGGCGCCGCCGTCGCCGTCTCCGGCTCGTCGGTAATCGCGAAGACCATCGAAATGAATGCTTCGTTGTCGGACCTGGAAATGGAAAATCAGATCACCGTGGAAGCGGATCAACACATTCCGTATTCGCTCGACGAAGTGGCGATCGACTTCGAACGACAAGGGCCTTCCAAGAAAAACGAAGGCATGGTCGAAGTGTTGCTGGCCGCTTGCAAAAAGGAAAACGTCGAATTGCGCGTTGACGCGCTGCAAATGGGTGGTTTCGAAGCGATGGTGGTGGATATCGAAGCCTACGCCATCGAGCGTGCATTCAAATTGCTGTGCGAACAGATGGAGCTCAGTCCTGACGGCATCGTCGCCATCATGGATATCGGCGCTATCATGACAACGATCTACATCCTTAAAAACGGCATCTCCATCTATACCCGCGAACAGGTATTCGGTGGGGCACGGTTGTCCAGCGCGATCCAGAGCCGTTATGGCTTGTCGCCGGCCGAGGCGGAAGCCGCCATCGTCAGCGGCGAGTTGCCGCAGAGTTACGAAGCGGAGGTGCTGGATCCGTTCAAGGAGGAACTGACCGAGCAGTTGAGCCGTTCGCTGCAGTTTTTCTTCTCGTCCAGCCAATATAACGATGTCGATCTGATCGTGCTGGCCGGTGGTGCCGCTTCGACCAAGGGGCTGGCGCAGATGATGCAGGAAGCATTGTCCACCAAGACCGTCGTGGCCAATCCCTTTGCCAAGATGACCATAGGAAATCGGGTCAACAAAGTGCAGTTGAAAAATGACGCCGCGTCCTTGCTGATGGCCTGTGGTCTTGCCGTCAGGGGGTTCATGAATGGCTAATATCAACCTGCTCCCCTGGCGCGAGCGGGTGCGCGAGGAGCGCAAGAAGCTCTTCGTCATCCAGTTGGGGATTTCGGCGGTGCTGGCGTTGGTGGTGTTGGGCGTTACCTACCTCATCGGCGATCAAAGCATAGAAAGCCAGAATGCGATCAACAAGTATCTGCGCGATCAGATCGCGGTGCTGGACGGCAAGCTGACGGAAATCCGCGATCTGCAGGACCAGAAGAAAAGGTTGACTGCCAGGATGGCCGTCATCCAACAGTTGCAGGGCAACCGGCCCGTCATCGTGCACCTTTTCGACGAGCTGGTGCGGACGTTGCCTGATGGCGTGTATTACACCTCGGTCACTCGCACCAACGACATCATCTCCATCGAGGGAGTGGCGGAGTCCAACAGCCGCATTTCCACGCTGATGCGCGACCTCGACGCCTCCGACTGGTTTGCCGATCCGCAATTCAAGCAGGTTTCCGCAAGCGGTAACGAGAGCGGTCCGCAAAACATCAACAACAAGTTCGAATTGACCGTGAAGATCACGACGCCGACTCAGGAAAAATAGCCGATGAAAGCGTTGCTGACCAAACTCACCACGGGCGCCAAGCGATGGGTCAATGAACTAAAGACCTTCAATTGGAACGATCTCAACAATCCCGACACCATCGGAGTATGGCCGACGCCGGTAAAGTTGTTGCTATGCACTGTGCTGTTCGCGATCTGTTTGGGTGCAGGCTACTGGTTCATCATCAAGGAACAACAGGAGCAGTTGGATCGTGTCACCGGTGAAGAAAGCGGCCTCAAGACCGACATCGAGTCGAAAGCGGTGTTGGCCGCCAACCTGCAGGCTTACCGGCAGCAGATGAAGGACATGGAAGAATCGTTCGGCGATCTGTTGCGCCAGTTGCCCGGACAGACCGAAGTGCCTGGCCTGCTGGAAGACATCACCTTCGTCGGATACGGCAGCGGTCTTGCATTCCAGACCATCGCGCTCGACAAGGAGGCGGCCCAGGAGTTCTACATCGAATCGCCGATCAAGATCGAAGTCAAAGGGACTTATCACGATTTCGGTTCTTTCGTCAGCGGCGTTTCCAGCCTGTCGAGGATCGTAACCTTGCACGACTTCGCCATTACTTCCGAGGGCAAGGGCGAATTGCGCATGAAAATCACCGCCAAGACTTACCGCTACAAGTCCGGGGACGGCAAGTCGGGAGAGGCCAAGAAATGACGAGGCGCTCTGATCGGCAAATGATGTTGGCGGCTCCGGACGCCTGGTTGCGGGCCGGCGCGATTGCCGCTGCCTGCGCCATTTTGCTGACCGGTTGTTCCAATGCCGACAAGATGACGGACATTCAGTCTTATGTGGATTCTGCGGTCAACCGTCCGCCGGGACAGATTGAACCGCCACCGCAAGCTGTTTCCTATGTGGCGTTTACCTATAGTGCCGCCAGCTTGCGCAGTCCGTTCGATGTGCCGGTAGACGCGGCGACCGCTATACGCAACAAGGTCAACAGCAAAGTAAAACCCGATGAAAACCGTCCCAAGGAGTACCTGGAGAATTTCGCGCTGCCGTCGTTGACGATGGTGGGAAGTCTTGCACGCAACGGCCAGATATGGGCACTGGTCAAGGACGAAACCAGCAATATCAACCGGGTCACTGTCGGCAATTACATGGGCAAGAGCTTCGGCCGCATCGTGTCGGTCACGCCGACCCAGATCGACCTCATGGAAATCGTGCCTACCGGAGATGGTGGTTGGATCGAACGACCGCAAACCATCATGATCACGCAACAATGAAATATTTGACGAACTGCTTGAAGAACCAACGAGACAACGCGGTCCGCGATCGTAAGTGGAGCCAATGATGAACAACAACACAAGTTGGAAGTTTGGAAACGTCGCGCTGCATGCGTTGATCGCGTGCGTGCTGGCCTGTTGTGCGGGCTCGGCGTTTGCGCAGACTTCGCTCGACAACGTTTCGTTTGCCGGGCTTCCGGGCAACCAGTTCCAGATCGATCTGCAATTCAGCGATACGCCGCCCAAGCCGGACGTTTTCGTCATCGACAAACCGGCGCGATTGACGCTCGATTTTCCGAATACCCGCAACAACCTGAAAGAGCGGCGTTACCCGCTCAACTTCAGCAACGCGGACAGCGTCACTGTACTGGAAGCGCAAGGCCGTACGCGCCTGGTCGTCAATCTTTCGTCGGCGGTGCCTTATGCCACTTCGGTCAAGGGCAACACGTTGTCGGTGGTGGTGGGACGTAGCGGAGGTGCCGGCGCCAATGCGGCCCAGGTGACCTCCAACGATGCGCCCGCCGGTGCGCGCTTCGTATCTCCGGTTGCCAGCGGCAAGGACATCGAAAAACTGGATTTTCGCCGTGGCGACAACAACGCCGGCATGATCGTGATCGATCTCGGCCGCTCCAATCTCAATGTGAAAGTGAATCAAACGGGCTCGAAACTGCAATTGGAGTTGCCCAACGCTTCGATCAAACCCAACGAACAGGTCAAGCTGGACGTCACCGACTTCGGTACTCCCGTGCAGGACGTGAGCATGTTCCTGAAGGATGGCAAGGTCCAGATACTTGCCAACGTCACCGGGCAGTACGAATACCTGGCCTACCAGACTGACAAGCAGTACGTACTGAGCGTAACGCCGACGGCATCGGCGGGCGGTGCGGTGGCGGCGGAAAAGAATTTCAAGGGCGACAAGATCGACCTGAATTTCCAGAGCATCGACATCAGGGCTGCGCTGCAGATCCTGGCCGAATTCAACGATTTCAGTCTCGTGGTCGGGCCTAGCGTAAATGGCAACGTCACGTTGCGACTGGAGAACGTGCCCTGGGACCAGGCTGTAGATCTGGTGCTGCGCTCGAACAAGCTGGGTAAACGCATCGACGGCAACGTCATGTACGTGGCGCCGGCAGACGAAATCGCCAACGCCGAAGTGCGCGAACTTGAGTCGACGCAGAAAGTGCAGACCCTGGCGCCACTTGTCACCGAATACATTCCGATCAATTATGCGCAAGCCGCCGAGCTGGTGAAACTGCTGCCCAGCGGCAAGGACAGCGGCATCCTGACCGAGCGCGGCAGGGCTTCGGTTGACATACGCACCAACACGCTCATCGTGCAGGACGTGGAAGCGGTGCTGACCAAGGTGAAGGCGCTGATCGCCAAGCTCGACGTGCCGGTACGCCAGGTATTGATCGAAGCGCGCATCGTCAACGCGACGACCTCGTTCAGCCAGGCGATGGGCATACGGTGGGGTGGCGCGCAATTGTTCCCGAAAGCAGGCGATCAATTCATCCTGTCCGGCAACTTGAATTCCACCACGCAGGTGGCCACCAATCTCAGCCAGTACGCCCAGACCGTGAACCAGGCCGTGGCCGGTGGTACGCCGCTGGCAACCGCGCTGTCGACGACTACGCTGCAGGGCCCCAGTTTCCCCGACGCGTTGATGGTCGACATGGGGGTCGCCTCGGCCCCTTCGCATATTGCCTTGGGTTATGCCGGCAGCAGCGGATTGTTGCAGCTGGAATTGTCGGCACTCGAGGACAGCGGTAACGGTGAAGTGATTGCGCAGCCGAAAATCACCACGCAAGACCAGCAGTCCGCTGACATCAGTTCCGGCGTGCAGATCCCCTATCAGTCACAGGCTGGCGGCACCGCCGGCGGTACCACCACGCAGTTCATCACGGCGGCGCTGTCGTTGAAAGTAACGCCGCAGATCACGCCCGACGGCAACATCATCATGAAGCTGGAAATCCACCAGGACTCGGTCGTGGCCGGTTCCGGCTCGGTACCGTCGATCGCCACCAACGTCGTCAACACCAGGGTGCTCGTCAACAACGGCGACACCATCGTGCTGGGCGGCGTCTATCGCGAGGAGGTGACCACGTCGGTATCGAAAACCCCGCTGTTGGGCGACATACCGTACGTAGGTAGCCTGTTCAAGAAAAAAGAAGACTCGAAAACCAAGACCGAGCTGCTCGTGTTCATCACGCCTTCGGTCATCACCGAAGTAAAATAGCCAAGTTTTCCCGCACGGGCGTGGACTCCGTCGCCACGCCTGTGTCAAGTTTCGCCACATGACTTCCAAACTCAACAACATCTTTCTGGTTGGCCCGATGGGCGCCGGCAAAACCACCATCGGACGCCTGCTGGCCGAAGAGCTGCACAAGGAATTCCACGATTCCGACCAGGTCATCGAAGAGCGCGCCGGTGCCAACATCTCGTGGATTTTCGATGTCGAAGGCGAAGATGGTTTCCGCCAACGCGAACGCAACGTGATCCAGGAACTGTGCGCGATGGACAATGTCGTGTTGGCCACCGGTGGCGGTGCAGTGCTGTCGGAGCAAAACCGCAAGAATCTGCGCAAAGGCGGAGTAGTGGTCTATCTGATGGCCACCATCGGCCAGCAGGTGGAACGTACCCGCCGCGATTCCAAGCGGCCGCTGCTGCACGGCGTCGATGACCCGCGCGCCAAACTTGTGTCGCTCATGGAGCTCAGGGAGCCCTTGTACAAGGAGGTTGCCGACTACATGGTGATGACGAGTCGTCGCAGCCCGAAAGCGGTATGCAACGAAATACTGCAGATGCTCAGGGATTCCGAGCGGGTGGGTGAAAGTTGGAATCATTGACCGTCGATCTCGGCGAGCGCAGCTACCCGATCCACATCGGCGACGACCTGTTGCGGCGCGGCGACCTGTTGCTGCCTTTTTTGCGCGGCAAGCAGGTTTGCATCGTCACCAACGAAACAGTGGCACCGTTGTATTTGTCGCAGGTTCGGCAGGCGTTGGCCGATCGTCAGGTGACGCAAGTAGTGCTGCCCGACGGCGAACAATACAAGACACTGGACACAGTGGCGCAGATTTACGACCACCTGCTCGCCAACGGTTTTTCCCGTTCTTCGACGCTGGTCGCGCTCGGTGGTGGCGTGGTCGGCGACATGACCGGCTTTGCCGCCGCGACTTACCAGCGTGGCGTCAATTTCATCCAGATCCCCACTACGCTGCTGTCGCAGGTCGATTCTTCGGTCGGCGGCAAGACCGGCGTCAACCGGCCGCTCGGCAAGAACATGGTGGGCGCGTTCTACCAGCCACAGTGCGTGCTGGCCGATACCGCCACCTTGAAGACGCTGCCGGATCGCGAGCTGAAGGCCGGGTTGGCGGAGGTCATCAAGTACGGCTTCATCAACAACAAGGATTTTCTGGACTGGCTCGACCGCAATCTGTCGGCACTACTGGCGCGCGATGCAGTTGCACTGACTAAAAGCGTCAAAGTCAGCTGCCAGGAAAAGGCTGCCATCGTTGCCGCCGACGAAACCGAAACCGGTGTGCGTGCCATTCTCAACCTCGGCCATACCTTCGGTCATGCCATCGAAACCGCGATGGGTTATGGCGAATGGTTGCACGGCGAAGCGGTCGCCACCGGCATGGTGATGGCGGCCGACTTGTCGTGGCGGTTGGGTCTGCTGAGCCAGGCCGATGCCATCTTCGTGAAAGCCATCATCGCCCGTGCCGGGTTGCCGGTGGCGCCGCCGCCGTTGTCGGAACCGACCTTCATCGGCTTCATGGCCAAGGACAAGAAAGCCGATCAGGGCAAGATCCGTTTCATCCTGTTGGAAGCGCTGGGCAAGGCTGTCGTCAAAGGCGACATTCCTCCGGCCAAATTGAGTGCTACGCTGACTGCCGGCGGGGCACTGACCGAACGCTGACAATCCGCTTTTTCCCGCCTCGCCATCGCTGGCAAACTAGGGCAACATTGTTGCCACATTTTTGGGGCTGTTGTACCATCAATGCCCCTTTGCGTCCCGAGGCTGTATATGAAAACGGGTCTGTACCATCCTGACGAATTCAGAGACAACTGCGGTTTCGGTCTGGTGGCCCACGTCGAGGGCAAACCCAGCCATGAACTGCTGCTGTCCGCCATCAGTTCGCTGACCTGCATGACCCATCGCGGCGGTATTGCCGCCGACGGCGTCACCGGCGACGGCTGCGGCCTGCTGATGCAGAAGCCCGACAGTTTCCTGCGCGCCATCGCGCAGACGCAATTCAACAAAAAACTGGCGGCGCACTACGGCATCGGCATGATCTTCCTCAGCCAGGACGTCGATAAAGCCCAATTCGCCCGTAACGTGGTCGAAACCGAGATCAAGGCCCAGGGTCTGAAAGTGGTCGGCTGGCGTGTAGTGCCGACCAATCCCGACGTGTGCGGCCGCATGGCGCGCGAGAGCCTGCCGCAGATCGAGCAGATATTCATCGACGCGCCCGGCATCGAGAAAAAGGACTTGGCGGTCAAACTGTTCGTGGCTCGCCGCAAGGCGGAGAAACGGCTGGAGTCCGACAAGGATTTCTACGTATCCAGCTTGTCGCACTCGGTGCTGTCCTACAAAGGTCTCGTGATGCCGGCCGACCTGCCGGCGTTCTATCTCGACCTCAACAACCCCGAACTGGCGGTAGCGATGTGCACCTTCCACCAGCGGTTCTCCACCAACACGCTGCCGAAGTGGCCGATGGCGCAGCCATTCCGCATGCTGGCGCACAACGGCGAGATCAACACGATCCAGGGCAACCGCAACTGGGCCCGCGCCCGCATCAACAAACTGCGTTCGCGCGCAATACCGAACATTGAAGAGCTGGCACCGGTGGTGAATACCACCGGCTCCGACTCGTCGTCGATGGACAACATGCTCGACCTGCTCGTCACCAGCGGTATGGACATGTATCAGGCCATCCGCCTGATCATGCCGCCCAGCTGGCAGAACATGGAAGACATGGATGCCGAGCTGCGCAGCTTCTACACCTACAACTCGCTGCACATGGAAGCGTGGGACGGTCCGGCCGGCGTCGTGCTGACCGACGGCCGCTACGCCGTGTGCGTGCTCGACAAGAACGGCCTGCGCCCGTCGCGCTGGGTGCTGACGCGCAACAACTGGCTGACGGCGGCGTCCGAAATCGGCGTCAACGCCTACAAGCCGGAAGACGTCGTCGCCAAGGGCCGCGTCGGCCCGGGCCAGATGCTGGTGGTCGATACCCAGGCCGGCAAGATCCTGCACACCGATGATGTCGCCAATTATCTGAAAGTGCGCCAGCCCTACGCCAAGTGGATCAAGGACAACGCCTTCTTCGTCGAATCGCAGCTGGCCGAACACGTGCCGTCGCTGAAAGCGATGCCGATGGAAGAGTGCGAACAGCACATGAAGATGTTCCAGGTCATGTTCGAAGAGATGGACCAGGTGCTCAAACCGCTGGCCGAGCAGGCCGCCGAAGGTACCGGCTCGATGGGCGACGATACGCCGATCGCCGTATTGTCGCGGCACGTGCGTCCGCTGTATGACTACTTCCGCCAGGTGTTCGCGCAGGTGACGAACCCACCGATCGACAGCCTGCGCGAAAGCATCGTCATGTCGCTGGAAACCCGCATGGGCCGCGAGCTGAACATTTTCGAAGAAACCGCCGAGCATGCGGACCGGTTGATCCTGCACTCGCCGCTGCTGTCGCCCGACAAGTTCTGGAACCTGAAACACCTGCAGCGTCCCGGCTACGACGTGGCCGACATCAGCCTGAACTACGATCCGGCCATCGGCCTCGAGCAGGCGGTGAAGAACGTCAAAGCCGAGGCCGAAGCCGCTGCGCGCGACGGCAAACTGTTGTTGTTCATTTCCGAGCGCCTGCCGCCGCAAGGCCAACTCGTCATCAACGCGCTGCTCGCCACTGCCGCGATCCATCATCATCTGAGCGACATCGGTCTGCGCTGCGATACCAACCTGATCGTCGAAACCGGCAGCGCGCGCGATCCGCACCAGATCGCCTGCCTGATCGGCTTTGGCGCCACAGCGGTGTATCCGTACCTGGCTTACGACGTGATCGATCGCATGATCAACACCAGGATGCTCAACATGGGCATGCTGGAAGCGCAGAAGAATTACCGCAAGGGCGTCAACAAGGGCCTGATGAAGATCATGTCGAAGATGGGCATCTCGACCATCAGCTCGTACCGCGGTGCGCAGCTGTTCGAGATCGTCGGTCTTGGCGATGACGTTACCAGCGTGTGTTTCCCCGATGGCATCAGCCGCATCAAGGGCGCCACGTTCGCGCACCTGCAGCATGACCAGGAGAAACTGGCGCATGAGGCAAGGTTGCCGCGCAAGAAAATCACGCAAGGCGGCCTGCTGAAATTCGTGCACGGCGGCGAATACCACATGATCAATCCCGATGTCGTACGTACCGTGCAGGACGCCGTGCGCAGCGGCAACTACGAGGATTACCGCGAATTCGCGCGGCTGGTCGATAACCGGCCGATCTCGGCGATCCGCGACATGTTCGGTCTGAAACAAGATGTGCAGTCGATTCCGCTCGAGCAGGTGGAACCGATCGACACCATCCTGAAACGTTTCGACTCCGCCGGCATGTCGCTCGGCGCGCTGTCGCCGGAAGCGCACGAAGCGCTGGCGCAAGGCATGAACCGTCTCGGCGGCCGCTCCAACTCCGGCGAAGGTGGCGAAGACCCGGCACGCTATGGCACCGACAAATCGTCGAAGATCAAACAGGTGGCATCCGGCCGTTTCGGCGTAACGCCGCATTACCTCGTCAACGCCGAAGTGTTGCAGATCAAGATTGCCCAAGGCGCCAAGCCCGGCGAGGGCGGCCAGCTGCCCGGCAGCAAGGTCAACGGATTGATCGCGCGCCTGCGCTACTCGGTACCCGGCGTCACGCTGATTTCGCCGCCGCCACATCACGACATTTATTCGATCGAAGATCTGGCGCAATTGATTTTTGATTTGAAGCAGGTGAATCCGCAGGCCATGGTGTCGGTGAAACTGGTGTCCGGCCCTGGCGTCGGCACCATCGCGGCCGGCGTGGCGAAAGCCTATGCGGACCTGATCACCATCTCCGGCCACGACGGCGGCACCGGCGCCAGCCCATTGTCGTCGATCCGTTATGCGGGCACGCCGTGGGAAATCGGCTTGTCGGAAGTGCAACAGGCATTGCGCTCGAACGATCTGCGCGGTCGCATCCGGCTGCAAGCGGACGGCGGTTTGAAAACCGGCCTCGACGTCGTCAAAGCCGCGATCCTCGGCGCCGAGAGCTTTGGCTTCGGTACGATCCCGATGGTGGCGATGGGCTGCAAGTACCTGCGCATCTGTCACTTGAACAACTGCGCCACCGGCGTGGCTACGCAGAACAAGGATCTGCGCGAGAAACACTTCATCGGCCAGGCCGAGATGGTGATGAACTACTTCAAGTTCGTCGCACAGGACACGCGCCACTGGCTGGCCCGCCTCGGCGTCAGCAAGCTGGTCGATCTGATCGGTCGCACCGATCTGCTCGTGCGTTTGCCCGCGCAGACCGAAAAACAAGCCACGCTCGATTTCTCGCGGCTGTTTGCCAACGACTTCATTCCGGCCGACAAGGATCGCTACTGCGTCGTCAATCGCAACCCGCCGTCCGACAAGGGCGAGCTGGCTGAGAAGATGGTCAGCGAAATCCTGCCGGCGATCGAACGCAAGAGCGGTGGTATCTTCAATTATCCGGTGAAGAACTTTAACCGCTCGATCGGTGCGCGCCTGTCCGGCGAAATCGCCCGTCGTTACGGCAACCAGGGCATGAACGACGCGCCGATCAACATCCGCCTGACCGGTTCCATCGGGCAGAGCTGGGGCGTGTGGAATGCCGGCGGTTTGAACATGCACCTGACCGGCGAAGCCAACGACTATGTCGGCAAGGGCATGGCCGGCGGCAAGCTGGTGGTAGTACCGCCGCCGGGCAGCACGTTCAAGACGCAGGAAACCTCGATCATCGGCAACACCTGTCTCTATGGCGCCACCGGTGGCAAGCTGTTTGCAGCTGGCGTTGCCGGCGAACGTTTCGGTGTGCGCAATTCCGGCTGTCATGCCGTGGTTGAAGGCGCCGGCGATCACTGCTGCGAATACATGACGGGCGGTTTGATTACCGTGCTCGGCCCGACCGGCCACAACTTCGGCGCCGGCATGACCGGCGGTTTCGCCTACGTGCTCGACGAAGACAAGAGCTTCGTCGACAAATACAACCACGAGCTGATCGAAGTGCATCGTTTGCGCAACGAGTTCATGGAAGAGTATCGCAGCCACCTGCGCGGCGTGATCGAAGAATACGTTGCCGAAACCGGCAGCGCGTGGGGCCAGCACATCCTCGACAACTTCATGGACTACCTGCGCAAGTTCTGGCTGGTCAAGCCGCTCGCGGCCAACATGAAGAACCTGTTGCAGCAGGTGTCATTGAATCCGCAGTAGTTAAATCCGCGTTAGTTGAATCCGCAATAAGAGCAGCGTATGTCCGAGATCATCGCCAAATCAAAAGACACGTTCCGGTTCGTCAAGACCGGCCGCATCGATCCCGAGAAAAAGGAACTGGCCGTGCGCCAGACCGAGTTCGTCGAGATCTACAACCCGTTCAAGCAGGAAGAGGCCGAAGTACAGGCTGATCGCTGCCTTGAGTGCGGCAATCCGTATTGCGAGTGGAAGTGCCCGGTGCACAACTACATTCCGAACTGGCTCAAGCTGGTGATGGAAGGCAACATCCTGCAAGCGGCCGAACTGTGTCATCAGACCAACACGTTGCCGGAAGTGTGCGGCCGCATCTGTCCGCAGGACCGTTTGTGCGAAGGCGCCTGCACGCTCAATGACGGCTTCGGCGCGGTGACCATCGGCAACGTCGAGAAATACATCGTCGATACCGCGTTCGCGATGGGCTGGCGGCCGGATATGTCGAAGGTGGTACCGACCGGCAAGAAAGTCGCCGTTATTGGTGCCGGTCCTGCCGGCCTCGGCGCTGCCGACGTGCTCGTGCGCGCCGGCGTCAAACCGGTGGTGTTCGATCGCTATCCGGAAATCGGCGGCCTGCTGACCTTTGGCATTCCGATGTTCAAGCTGGAAAAACAGGTGATGCATCTGCGCCGCGAAATTTTCCAGAGCATGGGCATCGAGTTCCGTCTCGGCACCGAAGTCGGCAAGGACGTCAGCTTCCAGTCGCTGATCGACGAGTACGACGCCGTGTTCCTCGGCATGGGCACCTACAACGCGATGAAGGGCGGTTTCCCCGGCGAGAATCTCAACGGCGTCGTGCAAGCGCTGCCGTTCCTGGTCGGCAACACCAACAAGGTGATGGGCTATCCCGGCAAGGAGCCGTACGTCAGCATGGAAGGCAAGCACGTCATCGTGCTTGGCGGCGGCGACACTGCGATGGACTGCAACCGCACGTCGGTGCGCCAGGGCGCGATCACCGTGACTTGCGTCTATCGCCGCGACGAAGACAACATGCCGGGCTCCAAGCGCGAAGTCGAAAACGCGCGCCAGGAAGGCGTCAAGTTCGTATTCAACCGTCAGCCGGTCGCCATCGTCGGCGATGCTGATGGCAAAGTCACCGGCGTCAAGTTCGTCGAAACCCGTTTGGGCGCGCCGGATTCCAAGGGTCGTCGCCAGGCCGAAGAAGTGCCGGGCAGCGAGCAGATCATGCCGGCTGACGCCGTGCTGGTGGCGTTCGGTTTCCAGCCGAGCCCGGCGCCGTGGTTCACCGAGTTCGGCATCAACACCGATCCACGCGGTCGCGTGCTGGCACCGGCCGAAGGTGCTTGTGCCTATCAGACCACCAACCCGAAAGTGTTCGCCGGCGGCGACATGGTGCGCGGCGCCGACCTTGTGGTCACCGCCATCTGGGAAGGCCGCCAGGCCGCCAACGGTATCCTGGATTATTTGGAAATCTGACGTCTGGTTTCGTGAGGGCACACCATGGTGTGCCCCTACATGCGCCAGACCTCCGTAGGGGCACGCCATGGCGTGCCCTTT
>DATJXP010000402.1:0-6555 GCA_035500035.1 Candidatus Acidiferrum sp.
GCGAAATACTGAAAGCGCCGGAAGCGGTGTCGACCGGCACGCATCGCGCCACGCTGCAAGGCGGCATCGAAGTGCGTGACGTCAACCTGAACTACGGCGGCAAGCCGGTACTCAACCACGTGTCGCTCGACATCAAGCCCGGCTCGCGCACCGCCATTCTCGGCCCTACCGCCGCCGGCAAGACCCAACTGCTGAACCTGCTGGCCGGACTGACGCCGCTCAAGGACGGCAGCATCGCCTACGATGGCAAGCCGTTGTCGGACTACGACCAGAATTCGTTCTTCTCGCAGGTAGGCCTCGTGTTCCAGGACAGCGTGTTGTTCAGCACGACGATGCGGGAAAACATCGCCTTCACCACCAATATCAGCGATGAAACGCTGCAACGCGCGATAGCAACAGCCGAGCTCTCCGATTATGTGGCGACCCTGCCGCAGGGCGTGGAGACGCAGATCAGCGAGCGCGGCACTTCGCTGTCGGGCGGCCAGAAGCAACGCATCATGCTGGCGCGCGCACTGGTGCAGAACCCGCGCATCCTGTTCCTCGACGACTTCACTGCCCGCGTCGATGCCGGCACCGAACAGAAAATTCTCGCCAACATCCTGCGCAACTATCCCGGCATCACGCTGGTGTCGATCACGCAGAAGATCGCGCCGGTGATGGACTACGACCAGATCGTGTTGCTGATGGAAGGCGAAGTATTGCAGTGCGGCACGCACGAGCAGTTGCTGCACAGTTCCCCCGAATACGTCCAGATCTATAACTCGCAACGCTCGACCAACAGTTATGAACTACGCGCTTAACAACCAGCCGCCACGACCGAAGGCCTCGGTGCTGCAAGCGCTGCGGGGCTTGATCCCGTTGCTGGAAGGCGAGCGCATCATCATCCTGTATGCGTCGCTGGCGACGCTGACCAACTCGCTGGTCAACCTGGCGGCACCGCTGCTGGTGGCGCACGTGGTCGATACCTACATCCTCGCCAAACAGTTCGACGGCATGCTGCGCTACGCGTCGTTGCTGTTCCTGCTGTACACCGCCGCGCTGTGCACCAGTTACATCCACACCCGGTTGATGGGCAGCGTCGGCCAGCGCGTGATGTTTTCGGTACGCTCGCGCATCTTCGGCAAATTGCAGGAACTGCCGCTGGCGTTCTTCCACGCCAACAAGACCGGCGACCTGATCTCGCGCATCAACAACGACACCGACAAGCTCAACGTGTTCTTTTCCCAGACTCTCGTGCAATTCATGGGGTCCATCGTCGTGATGACCGGCGCCGGCATCTTCGTACTGGTGATCAACTTCAAGCTGGGCGTGGCGGCCTTGGCGCCGGCAGCGGTTCTGGTGCTGTTCACAAGATCGATTTCGCCGTGGATCAAGAAGCGCAATGCCGAAGCGATGGCCGCCACCGGCGGCTTGTCGGCCGAAGTCAACGAGAGTCTCGGCAATTTCCGTGTCATCGTCGCCTTCAACCGCCGCGACTTTTTCCGCGCCCGCTTCGAAGCGGCCAACAAACAGAACTACGACAAGGCCATCCGCGCCGGCATCGCCAACATCGTGTTCACCCCGGTGTTCCAACTGTCGTCGATGATGGCGCAGATGCTGGTGCTGGTGTTCGGCGTCAAGCTGATCCAGAGCGGCGAGTTCACCGCGGGGCTGTTGATCAGTTATCTGTCGTACGTCACCTTCTTCTACAACCCGCTGCGGCAATTGGCGATGTTGTGGGCCAACTTCCAGGTGGCGTTGGCCGGCTGGGATCGCATCGAAGCGATATTGCAGATGCACAACGACATGCCGCTGTTGCCTGCTGCCGCACCGGTCACCGGCGCGGCCTTGCTGGAATTCCGCCAGGCTTCGTTCAGCTATACGCCCGAGCGCAAAATTCTCGACAACCTCGCACTGCGGCTCGAACGCGGCAAGACCTATGCGTTGGTAGGTCCGACCGGCGGCGGCAAAACCACCACCGCGTCGTTGATGGCACGTTTATACGACCCTACTGACGGCACCGTCTTGTTCGACGGCCGCGACATCCGCACGGTACCGGCGACCGAACGCGCACGCCGCATCGGCTTCATCCTGCAGGAACCGGTGCTGTTCTCGGGTACGGTGCGCGACAACGTGCTGTACGGCAACGACGAATACGCCAAACTCGACGATGCTGCGCTGCTGAAGGTACTGGAAGACGCCGGCCTTGCCGGCCTGTTGCAGCGTTTCGACGGCGGTCTCGCCGCCAAGGTGGCATCCGGCGGTGACGCCCTGTCGCTGGGACAGAAACAATTGCTCGCCTTCATGCGCGCCGTGCTGCATCACCCGGACCTGCTGATCCTCGACGAAGCCACCGCCAACATCGACACCGTCACCGAGCAATTGCTGGAAGCCATCCTGCACAAGTTGCCGGCGCACACCACACGCGTCATCATTGCGCACCGACTCAATACCATCGAGAACGCCGACGAAATATTCTTTGTCAACGGCGCGGAAATAACCAAGGCCTCGTCGATGCAAGAAGCCGTCGACATGTTGTTGCACCGCCAGAAGGCCTCATAACAACCGGTCAGGGGAGAAACCATCATGCGTCTGTCCCGTCGTAACCTGCTCGCTGCCGCCGCCGCGGCTACCGCCCACCAAGTCCTGCCGTCGGTACTGGCAGCCGAACCCGCGCCCAAACTCGGTTTGATCTTTCCGCCGGCCAATCGCGGCGCGCCCGAAGAAGGCATCGTCATGTACGGCAAGCGCATCGAGTACGTGACGGTGGGGTTGGGCCTGGCGACGATGACGCCGGAAGGCTACGACGCCGTCATCGACCGCATTCCGACCGTAGCGAAAACGCTGGTCGAGCGCGGCGCGCAGGCCGTGGTGCTGACCGGCACTTCGCTGACGTTTTACAAAGGCGAAGCCTTCAACCAGAAATTGACGCAGACGCTGCGTGAAGCCGTTGGCGGCCTGCCGGTGACGACGATGAGCACGGCGGTGATCGATGGCCTCAAGGCGGTTGGCGCCAAGCGCGTCGCCGCCCCCACCGCCTACAACGACGAAGTCAACGCGCGGCTGCGCAGCTTCCTGACCGAACACGGCTTCGAAGTGGTGACGGTGCAAGGGCTCGGCGTCGAAGCGGTCGGCGACATCGACAAGGTCACGCAACCGCAGTTGCTCGAGTTCTGCACCAAGGTGGTCAAGTCGGCGCCGAAGGCCGATGCCACGCTGGTGTCGTGCGGCGGCCTGCGTACGCTGGAGATCATCGCGCCGCTGGAATCGCGTACCGGCAAACCGGCGGTAACCAGCATGCCGCATGCGCTGTGGGCCGGCGCCAAGTTGCTCGGCCTCGATCCGCGCGCACCCGGCTTCGGCCGATTGCTCAGCATGGGTTGAGCCTGCAAAGGCTCCAGGTGCGACGGCGATCACATTTCGCCGTCTTGCCCGCGCATTTCACTCAAGCCTTTTTCCGCTGCTGCCGATAGGAATACCGAGGGAGTCTTGACTGGCGCCTTCGCCCCGTTTCCATCGTCAGCAGTCGAGGCCATGCATGTTTCCACGTTTCGCCGTCACTTCCTGGTTGCGTGCGAGCATGGCTTGGGGAGCAATCGCGCTGCTGGGCGGTTGTGCCAGCAAGCTGCCGGTAAAGGAGCCGACGGTAGCCGGCCTGTTTGAAAACGCCTGCCTGCCCGAAGCGCTGGTGTTGAAGGACGCGCTGCGGAAAGCCAACATCGAATCGAAAATCCTGATCATCCACTCGACCAACTTCAACCATGCCGCTGTGGTGTATGTCTATCCGCGCGACAAACCGAAGGTGTGGGTGTGGGATTCGACCTCGAAGTCGCACGCGGTCGATGCCAGTTACGACAATCCGATGCAGATCGCCCGGGTCTGGCTCAACGACCAGCCCACCAACACCGAACTGGTGCACGCCGAATTCCTGTGAGGTTCGCGTAACGCTGACTTACCACCAGCGCAAATCACTACTGCGAATCACCACTGCAAATCACCAATGCGAATTGTCGAAGTCGGTGATGAAGGTGTAGAGATAGTGCGACTGTGAGGTGCCGATGGCGATGACGTCGCCATCCTGCAATGGTGCCGTCATGATGCCGGCATTGGCACCGATGCGCTTGCCGTTGACGGCGATGCCGCACTTGCTGCCGCGATCCGCCACCAGGTAACCCTTGTCGGTCTTTTCGATCAGGAAGTGTTCGCGCGAAATCTGCAACAGGTCGCCGGTGTCCAGCAGGTAGAGATCGTTGTTGAGCTTGGTGCCGGGAGCGACCGGACGTTCGAGCCGGTGCAGACGGTCGTTGACCACCGTGGTGCGCGACTCGCGGCCGATGCGGAACGGGAATTCGTGGATCACCACCAATCCGTTCACCTGGACCCCGTTCGGCACCGCCGAACGCGCTTCCGCCGTCAGTGCCTTCAGCACCGCTTTCGGAAACAGCAGGTCGAGAATCTTGCGCTTTTCTTCCATGTAATCCCGGATGGTCAGAGAGTCAGAAAGGCCGCCGGCCGGGCTCCGCTCGAGAGCTTGCAAAGAAGATAACTCAAATTGCGACATGAACCTAGAACTCCCCGTGCGTTCCGCAATGACTGCATACAGGTCGCCGCTGACGCATGTCAGGACCAGTCAACCCGGCACAGGTTGTTACGACAACGACGCGGGAGAACTTGAGCGGTATTTCACCGGTAACCGTCGGGATTACCGGCCTGCCAGCGCCAGGCATCGGCGCACATGCGGTCAAGATCCAGCTCGGCACGCCAACCCAGCACGGCGGTGGCCCTCGAGGTGTCGGCCCACGACTCGGCGACATCGCCGCCACGGCGCGGCTTGATGACGACCGGTATCGCATGACCGCAGGCCTTCTCGTAGGCACGCACCACTTCCAGCACCGAATGGCCGCGGCCGGTGCCGAGATTGAGCGTCAGGGCACGCTGGCCCGCGGCAAGCGCCTGCAACGCCGCCACGTGCCCCCTGGCCAGATCGACCACGTGGATATAGTCGCGCACGCCGGTGCCGTCCGGCGTCGGGTAGTCGTTGCCGAACACCGACAGGAACGGCAACTTGCCGGACGCCACCTGTCCCACATACGGCATCAGGTTGTTGGGAATGCCGCGCGGGTTCTCGCCGATCAATCCGCTCGCATGTGCGCCGACCGGATTGAAGTAGCGCAGGCTCGCTATGCGCCAATCCGGATTGCCGGCGCCGAGATCGGCAAGCAGGCGTTCCGTCACCAGCTTGGTGCTGCCGTACGGATTGGTAGGGCCGACGCGCGCGGTTTCCGTCAACGGCAACGATTCCGGTTCGCCATAGACGGTGGCCGACGACGAGAACACCAGCTTGCGCACGCCGTGCCGGTCCATCGCCCGCAGCAGGTTGCAACTGCCGCCGACGTTGTTGTGCCAGTACCGCAGCGGTTCCTTCACCGATTCGCCGACTGCCTTCAGCCCGGCGAAATGGATCACTGCATCGAAGTGGCCGGTCGCCAGTACCTGATCGACGGTCGCTTCGTCGCACAGATCGGCCTTGATGAAACCGGGCCGGCGTCCGGTGATCGCCTCGAGCCGGTGCACCACCAGTTCCGAACTGTTGCTGAGATTGTCCAGCAGCGTGACCCGATGACCGCCCTGCAGCAGTTCCACGCAGGTATGGGAACCGATGTAGCCGGTGCCGCCGGTCAGCAGGATGTGAAGGCTCATGAGGCGTCGTTCGCGTGCGTGAGTGTCGAGCGCGAGTGTAACCCAACTGGTGTTTTGCTGGACCTGCTTCGCTGAGCCCATTTCCTTGGGTGCAGCCTTGGCCAATCGCTTGCGCTCCCCGCTGCTGCAGCTCCCTCGCTACCGCTCGTCGCCCGCAGCACCGGCTCGCCGCGATTGGCTTTCCTGCTTCTGCGCCAGAAATGGGCTAAAGACCGGATTTAATCAATGCGAAAACGATTTTCGTATCGCCGGTTCACTGTAACGATGAGAATCGGAGTCACCTGCGACATGAGTTGAGGCTAATCGCGGCGAGCCGGTCGTGCCAAGGAGGAGCGGAAGCGACGGATGCACGACCGGGGAGCGCAAGCGATTGGCGTGCACTTAACCTCAAGTGACTCCGGCTCCTAAACTCAAGCAGATGTCTTACTCGCCGCCCCCTGTGCTCAAGGCAAGGATCAGCTCTTACGCTGCTGCTCCTGCAACCAGCGGCCGAGCTTCCACGCGTGCTCGATGGTGAAGTAGTACAGCGCGGTCAGCAGCAGGAACATCGCGAACTGCAGCCAGACGGCCCAGTTCAGCATGTACATCAGGATGCCGATGAAATTGATCTGCACCATGAGGATGCCGACCAGCAGCAGGATCTCCTGGTGGGTGAAGCCGGCCTGCTCCAGCACGTGATGGATGTGGGTGCGGTCGGCCTTGAATGCCGGCTGCCCTTTGCGGATACGGCGAACGATGGTCACCACCATGTCGATCAGCGGCAAACCGACGACGAACAGCGCCAGCGCGGCCGGCAGATGCATGCCGGTGAAGGGACCGCCCTGCGTGGCATCAGCCAGCAGCCACACCAGCGAGAAGCCGATCAGCTTGCTGCCG
>DATJXP010000403.1:0-6191 GCA_035500035.1 Candidatus Acidiferrum sp.
GGCCGTGACTTTCTGGTTGAAGTCGAAGGTGGCAAACGCTTCTACCGCTCGGAAGGCAACGAAAGCGTCACTCAACCCAAGAACAGCGCGCTCGAAATCGTCGGCGTGCTACTGGGACTATCCGGAATGTTGCTCGCCGCCTACACTGTCTGGAAAACGCGACCAATCTAGCCAGGGAAATCATCAATGAAGCAGTCATGGGCGTTGCTGTTATTGATATTGATGGCGCCCGCCATGGCGCAAACAACAGCGCTGCAATTGAGCTACCAACCCGGGCAGCGTTGGGTGCAAGCAGATTACCAACTGCCGCGCGCGGTCACTGAATTCCGCTTCGAGCCCGAGTACCGGCAGCAACGCCAGAGCCGCTGGCAGGTGCCAGGTCCCGAATGGTATTTCGATGGCGAGAGTCTGCACCGCACCGATGGCAAGTCGTTCACTGCCTTTTCGTTGCAACTGGCACCGGATACCCGGTTCATTGATCGCCACTACATCGCCGTCGAAACCGTCGGCGTTGATGGCTGGGTGCTCTATCTGCCGGCGTTGATGGCGGCCGGCGGCACTACCGCAGTCAACGTCAAAGCACCAGGCGGGCATGTGCGCCGATTCAATGGCGTCACCGCGCCATTGCCGGCTGCGCAGCTGGCGCTGACGCAGCCGCAGCGCGATCAGTTGCTCTATGTCGGGCCACCGCAGTACATCGAAGCCGGCACGGTGACGATCATCGCCGGCCCGGAAATTCCCGGTTGGCTGCACGACAAGGTAAAGCAGGTCACTACCGACGTCGTGGCAACGCTGTCGGCCCGATTCGCCGTCACTACTCCGGTCACGCCCACCTTGTTGCTCACTGCCGCCAAGCGCTGGAATGGCAGCGCCTACAAAGGCGGCACCTACGCCGACGGCATGATCTCGTTTGCGCTGCGCGGCATCGTGCTGGACCAGCCGGACCGGCAACTGCTGGACACCATCGTCAACACCGCCGCCCACGAAAGCGCCCATCTGTTCAACGGCAGCATCTGGCAAAGCGCGGCCAACAGCAATCAGCCGTGGCTGCACGAAGGCGCGGCGGAATACATGGCGGCATTGCTGTGGCGCGACAAGCAGGATTGGCCGCGGCAAGCCGAGCAGCATTTGAACAACTGCATCAACCGCGCCGATGTGCGGCCGCTGAACGGGGCGCAAGGCGCGGTGAAAAACGGTGCACCTTATGACTGCGGCTACGTGTTGCAACTGGTGGCCGATGCGGCGGCGCGCCGGCATGGCAAGGACATTTTTACGCTGTGGAACGACATCTTCCATGGCGCCGCCAAGGGCCGTTACACCACGCGCGATTTTCTGGCGGCAGGCGCCGCTTACGGTGGCGCGACGTTCCGCCGGCTGGCGCAACTGTTGCTGGACAAACCGCCGCAACCGGGTTCGCCGGAACTGCAAACGCTGTTGGCGGCTTCGGGCATCGAGGTCGTGAGCCGAGCGGCCGATCAGCGTGACGGCGATTTGCTGCGTGGGCGTGCGCTGCAAGCGGTGCTCGAGGGCGTGTGCCTGGGCCGTCACGGATTTACCACGTTAAAAGAGTCTCTGGTGTTCGATACCGGCAATCGCTGCGGCACCGAATTGGCCAACGATCCGGTCGTCGTCGCCGCGCAGAACGTGAACCTGTTTACCGATCCGGCCGCCGCGTACGAAGCGATCCGCAGTGCTTGCGGCAAGAACAAGCCGGTGCTGTTCACCAAGGCCGATGGCACGCGACTGGCGCCGGTGCGCTGCACGGTCAGGCTGGCGCCGTTGCCGGCGGTTTACCAGGTGCGCAGCCTGGGATTGCCCTGACGCGACAGCACGCAAATGCAACTCCGCCGCCGTCGAAATCGTGGGTAAATTGTGAACATCGCCGCCTGAACTGACGGCTGGCTTGCACTGGCCCGCGGGGCCATGGATCATCCCTCGGCCACAAAATCAGGTTGTTTCAGGGGAATCCATGTCCAAGCCCATTCATATCGGCCGATATATGGCGGCGTCGTTGCTGCTTGCGGTCTCCAGCGCCGGTCTTGCCCAATCGTCCACGCTCGATGGTGTCTTCACGCCGCAACAGGCCGCTGCCGGCGCCACGCTGTACACGCGGTCGTGCATCGAATGCCACGGCGCCACGTTGCGCGGCGGCGAAGCGGGCCCGGCACTGGTCGGCGCCGGTTTCTGGAGCAAGTGGGCCAATCAGCCGCTCGGCGCGCTGTTCCAGGTCACTGCTTCCACGATGCCAGTCAACAACAAGGGCGGTTTTTCGCCGGCACAGTATGCGTCGCTGATCGCCTTCATCCTGCAGCAGAATGGTTTGCCGGTCGGCACCAAGCCGCTCGCCAACACCGCGGCGCAACTGGTGCAGATCAAGCTGGAAGAATCGCAGGAAGAGGTGAAAGTCGTATCGCTACAGGCCGGCAGCGTGCCGCGCGTGATCAACGCCGAATGGCTCAGTTACCACGGCGACACCAAATCGACGCACTACTCGCCGCTCGCCATCATCAACAAGGACAACGTCGGCAAACTCGAAATTGCCTGGCGCTGGTACACCACCAACCACGGCCCGCAACCGGAATTCAATTACGAAGCCACGCCGCTGATGGTCGATGGCGTGCTGTACACCACGGCCGGTCGTCGTCGTGACGTCGTTGCCATCGATCCGGTTACCGGCGAAACGCTGTGGATGTATCGCGTCGACGAGGGCGCGCGCGGCGGTCCGCGCGTCAACTCCGGCCGTGGGCTGTCGGTATGGCGCAAGGAGGGCGTGACGCGCCTGATCAACGTCACGCCCGGCTATGAAATGTTCAGCATCGATCCAGCGACGCAGCGGCCGGATCCGAAATTCGGCAACAACGGCGTGGTCGATCTGCGCGAAAAACTCGACGACCGTTTCCCGGTCGATAAAAACAAGGCGCCGGTCGGCAGCACTTCGCCGGCGATGATCGTTGGCGACGTCATCGTCGTCGGCGCCACGTTCCCGTCCGGCGGTTCGCCGGCGTCGCCCAAAGGTATTGCCGGCAACATCCGCGGCTACGACGTACACACCGGCGTGTTGCTGTGGACCTTCCACACCGTGCCACAAGGCAACGAATTCGGGGTCGAAAGCTGGCGCAACAAGAGCAACGAATACACCGGCGCCACCGGCGCGTGGTCGACGATGTCGGCCGATCTCGAGCGCGGCATCGTCTATGTGCCGGTGGAAGCGGCGACCGGCGACATGTACGGCGGTCATCGCCCCGGCAACGACCTGTTCTCGCAGACGCTGGTGGCGCTCGACGCCAAAACCGGCAAACGCCTGTGGCACTACCAACTCGTGCATCACGACGTGTGGGACTACGACCCGCCGACCGGTCCAGTACTCGCCGATCTCAAAGTGAACGGCAAGACCATTCCCGCCGCGATCCAGGTCAGCAAGCAGGGCATGGTCTATACCTTCAACCGCGTCACCGGCGAACCGGTGTGGCCCATCGTCGAAAAGGCGGTGCCGCAGAACGGAGTGCCGGGCGAGCAACTGTCGGCGACGCAGCCATTCCCGACCAAACCGGCGCCGTTCGAGCGACTGGGCCTCACCGAAAACGACCTGATCGATTTCACGCCCGAGCTCAAGGCCGAAGCGCTGAAGATATTGAAGGGCTACACTTGGGGCCCGGTCTTTACGCCACCTTCACTGGTTACCGACACCAACGGTGGTACCGTCGAGATGCCGGGCTTCGGTGGCGGCGCCAACTGGCAGGGCGTCGGCTTCGATCCCGACACCAACATGCTGTACGTGCCCTCGACCTCGCATCCGATGAAGGTCGGGCTCGGCAAGGATCCGCGCAACAAGGAGTTCGATTACGCGATGACGTCGCGCGGCATCGTCATGGAAGGCCCGTTCGGCCTGCCGCTGATCAAGCCGCCGTACGGTCGCATCACCGCGATCGACATGAACAGCGGCGATCACAAGTGGATGATGGCCAATGCCGACACGCCGGATGAAATAAAGAACAACGAACATCTGAAGGGCGTCGAGATCAAGGAACGTACCGGCCACGGCGACCGCGGCTCGCTGCTGGTAACCAAAACTTTGTTGTTTGCCGCGGAGGGCGCCGGGCTGTACGGCGGTCAAACCGGTGGCGGGCGCAAACTCCGCGCGCACGACAAGGCTACCGGCAAAATTATCAGCGAGCTGGAATTGCCGGCCAAGCAGACCGGTCTGATGATGACTTATGCGATAGACGGCGTGCAGTACATCGTGGTGCCCATCGGTGATACCGGGCACCCCGGCGAACTGGTGGCGCTGCGCTTGAAGCAGGAGTAACTGGCACAGTAGTATCGATAAGAATATAACGATAGTAATAACAACAATCGTAAGGGCACGCCATGGCGAGCCCCTACAACGGAACTTTAACAACCAAACGTTACCAAGGAGTAACCCATGAAAAAACTCGCAACTCTCGCCTCAATGGCCCTGGCTCTCGTGGCCCTGACCGGCGCCGTCACGGTGCAGGCGCAGAATATCGTCAACATGCAGGTACGCAGCGAAGCGTTCCCGGATGGTGGCATCATCCCGCTCAAGTTCACTTCGCATGGCCAGAACGTACAGCCTGACTTCACCATCATCGGGGCACCGGCCGGAACAGTGTCCTATACCATCATCCTGCATGACATCGAAGTTGCCATTAACAAGAATGGTGACGACGTTACTCATTGGGTGGCGTTCGACATACCGTCGAACAAGATCGAAGAAGGCAAGCTGCCGGCTGGCAGCGTCAACGGTACCAACACCATGCGTCAGGCCAAATACTTCGGTTCGGGCGCTCCGCTGAAAGATCGCTTCCATCACTACGTGTTCGAGTTCTACGCACTGGACGCCAAGCTGGGCCTGCCGGAAGGTGCCTCCCGCGCCGATGTGATGAAAGCGATGGAAGGTCATATCATCGGCAAAGCCGCCTACGTCGGCCGTTATGCCAATGCCAAACCGTAAACCGCTATAACAAGCAAGACCGCAAAAGGACGATCGTGTATCGTCCTTTTGTGTTTTTCATGTACGGAAAAGTTTTACTCGAATAATAATTGGCGCGAATCAGGAGCAATGGCTTCGAATGCCGCAGGCGCCGCAGAAGGGGGGATCGCATGAAAACGAAAATGACATGGTTGCTGTCATTGCTGTTGGTAACAGTCGCTGCCCAAGCCCACCACAGCTTCGCACCGCACTTCGATTCCAGCAAGCCAGTGAACCTCACTGGCGTGGTAACGGAATTCGAGCAGCGCAATCCGCACGCCTACCTGCATATCCGCGTCACCGATGCCGACGGCCGCACGGCCGATTGGCGCTGCGAAAGTCACGGCGTCACCCAGCTGACGCGCAATGGCATCACGCCCGACCTGCTGAAACCCGGCACTGAGCTGCGCATCAGCGGTTCGCAGCACCGGCGCGATCCGCATGAGTGTTTCTTCGATACCGTGTATTTGCCTGATGGCCGCTCGCTCAGCGTCAACGGCCCGCGCGGTGCCGAAGCCGCCGCGCCGCAGGTGGCACAACGCGATTCAATGTACGGTGTGTGGCTGCTAATGCCCGCCAACCGGCCGACCAGCGGCCCGCAGTTCATGATGGATTACCTGACAGACGCCGCCAAAGCCGCAGTCGCCAAGTACGATCCGTTCACGATGGATCCGACCTATCGCTGCGAGCCGGTGGCGATCCGCCGCGGCTGGTTCGCGCCAGGCACGCCGATGGCGATCCGGAAGGACGGCAGCAACATCATCATTCAACACGAGTGGATGGACATCAAACGCGTGGTGCACATGAACGAAAAAGCCGCGCCGGCCAACACCAAAGAAACCATCCTCGGTTATTCGCGCGGCCACTTCGATGGCGACACGCTGGTAGTGGAGACCGATCACTACGCGCCCGGCGTGCTGAACCAGTTCGTCGAAGTGAAGGGCCAGCCCATGCGGGGCCAACTGCACTCGAACGCGCTGCGCACCGTCGAGCGCATCAGCTTCGACAAGCCGGGCAATCGCATCAAGCTGGTGATCGAGACCTACGACCCGGTATTTTTCACCCGCGATTTTCCGCCCAGCGATGCCGAGTTCGCCGCGTCCGATCTCGACATCAAACCGTTTGGGTGTATTCCAGAACAGCTGAAATAGCCCGACGGAAAAAAAGAATTACGCGCTGAACTCAAGAGCCTTGGGCAATA
>DATJXP010000404.1:0-7939 GCA_035500035.1 Candidatus Acidiferrum sp.
AATCCTTCCGGAAAGATTTCGTTGGCGATGGATGAACGCTCCAACAGCATCTTGATGACCGGCGATGTCGGCAAGCGACAACAGATGCGTGTGCTCATCGAGGGGTTGGATCAGCCCATCGCCGAAACCGGCAATACGCATGTGGTCTATGTGCACTATATGAAGGCCGCTGATCTGGTGCCGATAGTTCGCTCCGTAGTGGACAGCGTCTATGCCGAGCAACGTAATGACGCCAAAACCAGAAGCACCGTCAACATCGAAGCCAGCGAAACTGCCAATGCCTTGATCATTACAGCACCTGCCGAAATCATGGAAGTGGTAAAGAACGTGATTGATCGACTGGATATTCGCCGTGCGCAAGTGCTGGTGGAAGCAGTTATCGTAGAGGTCAATCAGGACAAAGTAGATCAACTGGGGGTGATGTGGGGCAGTAATACCAATGCAATTGGCCAGGATGGGGCGGTGGGAGTTTCATCCACATTACCCACTGCGCTGGGCGATGGATTGACCCGGGCAAGCAATCAACTCGACGTTTCGCTGGTTGGAGACGGCCTCACGTTGGGTTATTACCGGGCTGGCTCCCTGCGGGCGTTGTTGAGAGCGCTTCAATCCAACACGGCAGCCAACGTATTGTCGACACCGTCCATCGTCACGCTGGACAACGAAGAGGCGGAAATCATCGTCGGCTCGAACGTTCCTTTTCTGACCGGTAGCCGGGAAACCCTGAGCTCAAGCTCGACTGGTTTGTTCAATACGATCGAGAGAAGGGACATCGGGATAAAGCTGAAAATCAAGCCGCAAATCAACGAGGGCGATTCGGTAACGCTGAACATCAACCAGTCTGTCGAAAACGTGACAAACAAAGATCAAGCCGCTGACATCCAGACCGACAAGCGGCAAATCACCACCAAGGTCATCATATTCGACAACGACACCCTGGTTTTGGGCGGGCTCATAAAGAATGGGACCACCAAAACGGAAGTAGGGGTGCCTATCCTGGGAGACATACCGATACTGGGCCACCTGTTTCGCAGCAAAAATACCGACAATGAAAAAAAGAACCTGATGGTTTTTCTCCATCTCACGATACTTAAAGATCAATTGGCGGATAACAGAATAAGCAAAGAACGTTATAACGCCATTCGGGACGAGCAAGTCAAATTCGGAGAAAGCCCGGACAAGATCAAATTGCCGAAGTTCGAGGGCGTGCCGTTGTTGCCTGAGTTTGAGCTTTATCAGCCCAACTTGAAGCCAGTACCTGTCCAGTGACAGAGCCGGTTTGAAATCAAGATGAACCCCTCGACCATCTGACGAAGCGCCGCCACTTTATTGCTTGGCCGCCGCACTCGCCCGCGCCTTCTTGTACGCAGCGTCGATATTGCTCTGATAGGTTTTTTCCAACTCGGGATAGATCGCCATCGCCGCCGCCAGCGCTTTTTCGTATTCGGTGCCGCCGCCGTAGGTGACGTGCATGAACACCGAATAGTCTTCCAGCTTGTCGAACGAAATGTCCGAGGTCTGCTTGATGTAGTCCCAGCCGCCGATGGCGGTGACGGCGGCCAGTTCCTTGGTCTTGCCCTTCATCAAACCGCTCATCAGGCCGCCGAACGGCACCTTGCTGGCCAGCGCTTCGGTGGCTTTCTCGCCGGCCTTGGTGCCGACTTCGGCGCCGACCTGTGCGTTGACGGCCTTGTCGCCCCACTCGGTGAGCTGGCCATTGGCGCGGAACGGAAAAATGTATTTGCCCTCGACGTCGCTGCGCGGCTTCGGTACGTCGAGCGTGGCCTGGCCCGAGGCCAGCAGCGTTTGCACGTCCTGGTACTGGTTCATCACCTGCTGGATCTGGCCGATGACGATCTGCGCCTTGACGATGCCGCCGATGTCGGAAGAGCCGGCGGCGATGGCGGCGGTCGCCGCGGTGAGCAGGACAACAGCAAGAACAAGAGCACGATGAGAACGTTGCATGAGAACACCTGTAGGTCGTTGTGGTTGTAGTTATGGCGGGCGAGTGTAGAAAGATGCCGGCGGCATCCCCATCCCCCGAAAAGGGGGAAAGCTCGACCTGAGACGGTGCCGTCGCTATGCTGCCGCCGCTGAAAGCCCTCTGACGCACGGGAGCGCCGCGCATGAAATCCTTGCTTGCCGTTATCTGCCTGCTGCTTGCAGTGCAAACGATCATCGCCGCTGAACCCGAGCCACGCTTCTCTGCCGACGCCATCCGCGCCCACGTCAGCTTTCTCGCCGATGACTTGCTCGAAGGCCGCGAAACCGGCAGCCGCGGCTATGACATCGCCGCGCATTACGTCGCCGCGCAATTTACGCAGTACGGGCTCAAGCCGGCCGGCGTCGATGGCTCGTGGTTCATTCCGGTCAACTTCCAGGTGCGCACAATAGCCGACGGTTCGGCAGTTACCGTCATCGGCCCCAAGGGTGAGCAACGTTGGGACAACGGCAGCGACGTCATCGTCTCCGCGTCTGCCAATTTCAAGGACCAGGACGTCGAAGCCGGCCTGGTATTCGTCGGTTACGGCATCGATGAAAAACGCGTCGGCATCGACGACTATCGCGGCCTCGACGTGCGCGGCAAGATCGTCGTGGTGCTGGGCGGCTATCCGAAAGGCATGGACAGCGAGATCGGCGCCTACCTCGGCAACGTCAAGGACGAAGTGGCGGCTCGCCACGGTGCCATCGGCATGATCGGCATCGACACCGACCAGAGCGAGCGCGTCAGTCCGTGGGCCAAGCGCGTAGAGACGCTGCACAACAAGGGCATGACGTGGCTGGGGCCGGACGGCAAGGCCGAGAGCGACAAGCCGGCAGTGTGGGGCGGCGTGCGGCTCGATCGCGTGGCGGCCGAAGCGCTGTTCGCCGGTGCGCCGGCAACGCTGGCGCAGATCCGCAGCGAGGCCGACAAGGACGGCGGCAGACCGAAGGGCTTTGCGCTGAAGACCCGCATCCACATCGAGCGGCACTCCGAGTGGAGCCAGCTGTCGAGCCCGGAAATCGCTGGCATGATCGAAGGCAGCGATCCGGTATTGAAGAACGAATACGTGGTGTTGATGGGCCACGCCGATCATCTCGGCATCGATACCCGCCGCAGCGGCGACCAGATATTCAACGGTGCGCTCGACAACGCGGCCGGCGTCGCCACCTTGCTCGAAGTGGCGCACGCGTTTGCCACGTCAACGCAAAAGCCGCGGCGCTCGATCATCTTCTTTGCCAGCACCGGCGAAGAGAAGGGGCTGCTCGGCGCCGATTTCTTCGCGCATCATCCGACGGTGCCGATCAAGAAGATCGTCGGGCTGGTCGATCTCGACATGCCGATATTGTTGTACGACTTCATCGACGTCACCGCGTTCGGCGCCGGTCACAGCACGATGGGCCGCATCGTGCAGCGCGCGGCGGCAAAGATGAACGTGGCGCTGGCGCCGGATCCGTTGCCGGAAGAAGGCATCTTCACCCGTTCCGACCACTACATGTTCGTGCAGCGCGGCGTGCCGGCGATCATGCTCGCCACCGGTTTCGGCAACGGCGGTGAACAGCAATGGCGCGAGTTTCTCGATCAGCGCTATCACCAGCCCAGCGACGATCTCAGTCAGCCCATCCTGTGGGACGCCGGCGCAAAGTTCGCGCATCTCAATTATCTGATCACCAGCGAGATGGCCAACGCCGACGAACGGCCGCTGTGGTTGCAAGGTGATTTCTTCGGCGACGTGTTTGCGCCTGGTCAGCCGCGCGCGCCGAGGTAGGCACGACGCACGCTAGGATAGCGGTTGCACCTTGCAGTACTGGTACTGCAGCAGTTGCGCGCCCAGGTACGCGCGCAACGGTTCGCAGCTGCCGGGTGCAATCATCATGCGGTTCTCGGCCAGGCGGCCGGCAATCTGTTCCGGCCGGTACAAGGCCGGATCGAAGATCAGACGTATGTTGCCTTGGTGATTGACGCGCCGCAGCAACTCGGCGTCGTAGCCGGAGCCCTGATGGCTGAAGTTGGGATCCAGTTGCAGGAAGGGAACCGGCAGATCGAATGCCGGCGCCAGCCACGCCAGCGGTTGTCCCATCAGCAAGACGGTGCCGACCTGCTGCCGGTCGGCGGGCGGGTCCAGCGCGTAATACTGGTCGCGCCAGTCCGCGTGGCCCCAATCGGTCCTGCTGGCGACGCCGGTAAGCGTCATCAACAGCAACGATCCGCAGGCGAACACGGTGCCACGCCGTTGTCCCAGCAGGTAGCGCCACAGCAACAGGCACAGCAGCGGCAACAACAGCTCCAGCGCAATCAGATAACGATAGATGCCGAAAATTTTCAGCCACAGCAGATAGGTCGTGGCGGTGAATACGATCAGCAACAGCGTTTTGCGCGCAGGTACGGTAACGGCGACGCGCGACCGCCAACACCACCACGCCGCTGCCGCTATCGCCAGCAGATACACCACGCCGAAGCTGATCTGGCGATACGGCACTTCCGCCACCAGACGCCAGCGCTTGCTCATCAATACGGGGCGGAACAGCCAGTCGGCCAGGGTCTTCGGTAAAAAGCGTTCGTCGCGATTGGTGTCGAGCGCGCCCAGTTCGCCGCCGAACACGTTGTTGAAACTGGGAAACAGCGGATTGCCGTAGTGATGCCAGTTGTACCAGTACCAGTAGCCGCCGAACGCCAGCAGCGAGACGACGACGCCGGTACTGAACGCGACGGCTGGCAGCAGCCGCGCGCGCCAGTGGCGTTCATGCGGCAAGGCGGCGACGAAAAGGGCCGTGCATAAAGCAAGCGCAAAGGGTGCGCTGATGAGTTTGGCGGCGCAGGCGAAGCCGGCCACCGCACCGGCAATCGTCAGCGTCGCCGTTGCCGCGGCAGGCCGTTCCTGTGCCCGCAGACACAACAGCAGGCTCGTCAGCACCGCCAGCGCCACCAGATTGTCGTGCATGGCGGTGCCGAGTTCCGACAGGAATCCCGCCGACAGCACCCCCGCCAGCGCCAGCAGCCACGACAACCACGAGCGGTTGGCTTGTTCCGGCGGCAGAAAATGCAGCGCGATGGCGCGCACCAGCACGAAGTTGATGCCGTGCACGAGTCCCAATGTCGCGCCGACGGCAGCCGGCGGCAGCGTCGCCACCAGCGCGTACCAGAACAGATCGAACAGCGGATTGAAAAACGTCTGCACGCCGGCCGGCGCGAGATCGAGCGGAAAGCGGTCGTGCACAAAGGCCCAGGCGTTGTACAGGTGATAGTTCTGCACATCCCAGTCGATGTCCTGGCCTTTGCGCCACGACACCACGGCACACAGCAGCGGAATCAATCCATAACTGGTAAAGGGCTTGAGGAAAGCCGGCCATTTGAGCGCCACGACGACTGCATCCGGTCAGAAATCCTGGCCGCATGGTGCGGTATCACCCATGCTTGTGCAACTGCAATGCGGTCGTCGTACAGCCGTTGTACAGCTGCGCACGGCCGTTATGTACGCTTCATGCGATCAGGCGTTTGCCTTGGCCGAACGAGCGTCCCTGCGGCAGCCGGAAGAAACCCACCAGCGAATTCAGTTCGCGCGATTGATCGCTGAGTGATTCGCTGGCAGCCGCGGCTTCCTCGACCAGCGCGGCGTTCTGCTGCGTGACGTCGTCCATCTGCGTCAGCGTGTGATGGATTTCGCGGATGCCGCGCGCCTGTTCTTCGCAGGCAGTCGAGATTTCCGACACGATGCCGTTGACCTTGCGCGCCGCGACGATGATTTCCTGCAACGCCGCGCCGGATTTGTTGGCGAGTTCGCTGCCGGCCTTGACGTTGTCGCTGCTGGTGGCGATCAGTTCCTTGATCTCTTTTGCCGCCTTGGCGCAGCGGCCGGCCAGCACGCGCACTTCGTCGGCCACCACGGCAAAACCCTTGCCCTGTTCGCCGGCGCGTGCGGCTTCGACCGAGGCATTGAGCGCCAGCAGGTTGGTCTGGAACGCGATCTCGTCGATGACGCCGACGATTTCGGCGATGCGGCCGCTCGAATCGTGAATGAGCTCCATCGACCGGATCGCCGCGTTGACGACGTTGCCGCCCTTGACCGCGGTATCTATCGACTCCTTCGACAGCGTGTTGGCCAGCGTCGTGTTGTCGGCGGTCTGCTGCACCGTCGTGGTCAGCTCTTCGATAGCGGCCGAGGTTTCTTCGAGGCTGGCCGCCTGTTCTTCCGTGCGCTGGCTCAGGTTGGTATTGCCGGAGGCGATTTCGCCGGCGCCGGTTTCCACCGACGAGGCCGCCTTCTGGATGCTCTCGACGGTGGCGATCAGTTCTGCCACCGTTTGGTTGATGTCGCGCTTGAGCTGGTCGAAGGTACCGTTGTAGTCGCGGGCGATGGTCTGGGTCAGGTCGCCCTTGGCCAGCGCGCCGACCACGCGCGACGTGTCGGAGATGATGCGGTCGCTGGTATCGACCAATTGATTGATCGAGTCGGACAGCGTGCGATAGAAGCCCTGCTTGTGTTCGACCGCGATGCGCTGCTTCAGGTTGCCGTTGGCGGCGGCGCCGACGATGGCCTGGATTTCGCGTTCGATGGCGCTCTGCAGGTTGTCCTGCATGCGCTGCACGTACTGCTGCAACTGGCCGAAACTGCCCTGGTACTGCCGTGCGAATTTCTCGTCGAAGCTGCCGGACGACAGGCCCCCGATCACGCGGATGCAGTCGTTGATGATGCTGGCGTTGGTTTCCACCAGGGTATTGATGCTCTGCGACAGTTCGAGATAGAAGCCGTGTTTGCCGTGCAGTTCGACGCTGTGGTCGAGATCGCCACGCGCGGCCGCTGCGACGATGGTCTGCACGTCGCGGTTGATCACCTGCACCAGGTTGTCGCGCATGCGGCCGATGTCGCCCTGCACCTGCGCGAACTTGCCGCGATAGCTGTCGGCCAGGTTGGTGTCGAGCCTGCCGGCGGCAAGACCGGACACGACGCTGGCGGTGTCGTTGAGGAAGCGTTCGTTGACGCTGATCAGTTCGTTGATCGACTGCGCCAGGTTGCGGTAGAAGCCGGTCTTGCCGTCCAGTTCGAGTCTGTTGGCCAGATTGCCGTCACCGGCATCGCGGATGATGCCGGAGATTTCGGTTTCGATGATGGTCTTCAGCCGGCCTTGCATGTCGAACATCGAACGGCTGAGCTGGCCGATCTCGTCGCGGCTGGTTACCGTCAGCGGTTCGTCGAGCGAGCCGGCCGCCATGTTGCGTACCATGCCGGTGATGGCGATGATCGGGCGCGCGATGATCCTGGCCAGCATGACGGCCAGCAACATGCCGAGCACGACCGCGGCCACGCCGATGGCGCCGATCAGCGTCATGCTTTCGCGGGCCGAAGCCATCAGGCGGGCGAGACCGCTGTTCTCGTTCGACACGGCTTGCTCTATCACCGCGTCGAGGGGGCCCTTCATGTCGGCGATGGTCTTGCGATAATTGGCGGTGTCGTCGGCGATCTGGCTGTCCAGTGCCACCAGCTTGCGGAAATTGGTCAGATAGCCGTCGGCCAGGTCATTCAGTTCCTTTTTCTCGCCGGCGGCGATGCCGGAATTGGCCACGTCGGTTTTCAGCGTGGCGATCGCATCGACGACACCATCGACATACTGTTTCTCGCCGCGCAGCAGGTAGTCCTTTTCATGGCGGCGGATCATCAGCATGTCCACCATCAGGTGGTCGGAGTGCAGTTTCTCCACCGCCTGTTCGATCTCGTGCACTTTGGCGCGGAAGGTGCCTTCGACGCCGGCGTCCTTGAAGCCGCGGAACTCCATCTTTTCGACTGCGTTCTGGAAATATTCGTGGAAGTCGGAGTTGTCGAGGTCGATGGCCACCAATTTCGACTTTTCGTCGCGCGAGGTCATCATGCGGCCCATTTCCTTCAGCAACTGCGAGATGCGCTGCGAATCCTGGTCCACCTGGTTGACGAGAACCTGGCGGGCTTTCTCGAATCCGAGCGTC
>DATJXP010000405.1:0-2217 GCA_035500035.1 Candidatus Acidiferrum sp.
CCGCGTCCATGCGCTTGCTGACGCCGGCTTCGCGCATCAGCTCGGCGAAACCGGTTTCCAGGATGCCGGCGCGGATGCGTTTGAGGATGTGGTCGGCGCTCACGCGTTCGAGCACGACGTTGGCGATGCCTTGTTTGGCCAGCAGTTGGCCGAGCAGCAGGCCCGAAGGTCCGGCGCCGATGATGGCGACTTGAGTGCGCAATGTTTTCATGGGACGCCAACGATCCGGTTTTTCGCCGCTGTGGTACAGTGGGATTCACGGCAATTTCTTGTACTTTTTGGTCACGGCCCAACGGGCCCGGAGCTGTGTCATGGCTGCCAGAGCGGCTGCCGCGCCGATACCGCAATACGCGCTGTACGGCGACGCCACGCCCAGCCACCAGGTGGAACTGGTGCACATCGAAGACATCCACGAGCGCAGCTCGCGCAACGGCTGGGTCATCAAGCCGCATCGCCACACGCACCTGTTCCAGGTGCTGGTGATGCAAAGCGGCGAAATGGAAGTGCGGCTCGATGCCGGGCAGCAACGCCTGCGCGGCAGCTGGCTGGTGACGATGCCGACCGGCGTCGTGCACGGTTTCCGTTTTCGTCCCGATACCCAGGGCAGCGTGCTCAGCATCGCGGTGACCATGCAGGGCATGGATGCCGAGAACCAGATCGGCCGGTTGCTCGACGGCGTATTGGCGCGGCCGCTGGTGATCAAGCTGGGCGCGCGCGCTCCTCTGCTGCGCCAGTTGCGTCACCAGTTGCAAGCGCTGCGCGAAGAGTTGTCGGCGCGGCAGGAAGACCAGGTGCTGGTGTTGTTTGCGCAGGTAAAACTGTTGCTGGTCGCGTTGCGGCGCGCCGCCGGCGAGCGCAGCCGCCTGCGCGACGACAGCGGCGCCGGTCTGGCGTTGGCCGACAAGCTCAAACACCTGGTCGAGCAGCGCTACAAGGATCACTGGGGCATCGCCGACTACGCCGGCGCCTTGCACGTGTCGGTGTCGACGCTGAACCGTGCCTGTCGCGATGCGATCGGTTGCACCGCCAAGAAACTGCTGCAGGACAGGCTGCACGTCGAAGCCAAGCGGCGCCTGATCTACACGCGCGAAACGCTGGACCAGGTGGCCGACAGCCTCGGCTACAAGGACACTGCCTACTTCGCCCGCGTGTTCAAAAGTCTCGAAGGCACGGCGCCGAACGAATTCCGCAAATCGTGGCATTCGCTGGCCTGACCTGAAAGTACCAGTTGTTGCCGATAAATTCCCTGTTCGCTGGTGTGGGCCGCGCGGATACTCCCGGGCCACGCGCGACCTTGCAGTTCGCGCTCCAACCAATGACAACGTCCAAGGGGAATTCCATGAAACCGTTGAAACTGCTGGTGATACCGTTCATTGCCGCACTGGGCCTGGCCGGTCTCGTCGCCATCGCTGCCGAGCCGGCAGCGCCTGCCGTTCCCGCCGGCCCTCCCGGTGGCCCACCGCAAGGTCCGCGCAACCTGATGATCAAGGCCGACGATGCGCGCGTGCAGAACCGCACTTATCATTTCGACGCTACCAACGAAGAGATGCCGTATTCGGTGTTCGTGTCGTCGAAGGTGGACAAGAAAAAACCGGCGCCGCTGATCGTCACGCTGCACGGTCTCGGCATGGGCCCCGGCATCATGATGCGCGCCAAGGCGCTCGAGCTGGCCGAAGCTGGCGGCTACATCCTGGTAGCGCCGATGGGTTACAACATCGGCGGCTGGTACGGTTCGCCGGTGATCAACATGCAGCGCGACAAGCCGGTGGAGCCGGCCAACCTCGCCGAGCTCAGCGAGCAGGATGTGATGAACGTGCTCGGCATCGTGCGCAAGGAGTTCAATGTCGATCCCAAGCGCACCTACCTGATGGGTCACTCGATGGGTGGCGCCGGTACGTTGTTCCTCGGCTCCAAGCACAAGAACGAGTGGGCTGCCATTGCCGCCCTCGCGCCGGCTGCATTCTTGCTGCAACCGAACATTCCTGCCATTCTTGATCCGCTGAAAGACAAGCCGATCATGATCGTGCAAGGCGACAAGGACACGCTGGTACCGCCGCAGAATACCCACGCCTGGGTCGATTACCTAAAGGACCACAAGATGAACTACCAGTACATCGAAATCCCCGGCGCCGATCACGGCAGCGTGATCGATCAGGGCCTGCCCGACATCTACGCGTTCTTCGCCAAGCAAACCAGAAAATAACCGCCGACAAGGAG
>DATJXP010000406.1:0-10327 GCA_035500035.1 Candidatus Acidiferrum sp.
AGGTGCTGATGGCAAGCCACGCCAGTTGGAAATCGAGGCTGCCTCGCTTTCCACCGTGCTGGCGTTTGGGCTGAAACGCGAAATGCTGGCGGCGGGCACGCACGTAAAAGTAACCGCCTTCGGGCGGTTGCTCGATCCCGACGGTGCCAACTACAAGGGGCTTTCCGTCACACTTCCCGATGGCTCCATGCATTACCTGGAAAACACAGCGGTGCCCCAGTTTTTCAAGGATGCAGTTGCCGCCCAGGCCTTGGCAGGCAAGTGGGTGCCGGAGTCGTCGGCTTCGTTCAACGAATACATGATAGCGATGACCAAGGCGCGTGGTGTGGTTGTGTCAGAGGATCGGGATGCAGCTGTTAAAGGCCAGGCGGCTGTGGATGACGCGGGACTCGCGCATGCTTCGTGCACCAGTTTAGCCAAGGACGCCGCAATACCGTTCTCTATCGCCGCGATCTACGTGCTGCGCACGATAGAAATCGGCGACAAGACGGTGAATATCAACATCGACAACGACGGCGTCATCCTCAAACGGGTCGTCCATCTTGATCAGACTGCACATCCGGCCAATGTCACGCCTGGGTTGCTCGGCCATTCCATCGGTCATTGGGAAGGTCAGACTTTGGTCATCGATACTACAGGCTTCTCGCCGTTGTCTTTTCCGCTGGGCGTGCAAAGTGTCCGCAAACACATGATTGAACGGCTGGCACTTACCGACAATCACCTGCAACTAAAGTACGAAGTCACCGTGGACGACCCGGACTATTACCCGACGCCGTTCCACTACAGCATGCTGTGGAACCATCGTCCCGACCTCGCCATGTCGGGAGTGGCATGTGATGACCAGATCGCGCGGAAGTTCCGCACCATCAAATAGTGGTTTTACACCAGCCGATCCGGCCCGTGTGTATCCGCCGGGAAGCATGCGGAGAAAGCCGGCACATCGATCGGCTTGGCATACGATCTACCCGCGCGATAGTCGGCGCGCGACAACGTGTTGTAAGCCAGCCGCTCGATTTTCCAGCTATCGCTCTTCACATCCTTTACGTAGCTGATTTCATACACACCACCTTCCCACCAGGTTTGTACGCCTTCGCCGTGCGACTGCGCCATGCTGGCGAGTGAGGTTGCGGACTCGAGGGGTTTCCCTGCCTGGATGGAGTAGGGCAGTACAGCCTTGGCGCTGAGCATGTCGGCCGCAATTGCCATCCTTTCCTTCAGCTGTTCTGCCGGCACCGCAAAACCTGGCGCTACGTCCATACGCTTGCCGGTTTTGCTGGCGACGAAATGTTGACGATACAAACGGCTGAGGCCTTGCTCGCGGCCGCAGAACACGCCGCCGTTGAACACGACTTCGGCGTTGTCGGTAAACAGCGCGAGTACCGCGTCCATTTCAGAAGTGTCGAGAGAGAGCTGGTATTGCTGATACAGCGCCCGCAATGCTTGTTCAGCTTCCAGCCTGGCTACTTTAGAAGCGAGATCGTCAGCCTTGCCATTGCTGGTTTTGGCCAGCACCGTGGCCGAGCCGAGCGCAGTCGAAACGCCAACACCCAATTTCTTCAGAAAGGAACGGCGATCATCGGCGCGCGTTGCAGTAAAGAGCTTCATCATCACGAATTCCTCTGCTTCGGCCCGTAGAAAGCGAGCGTGTCGAACTTGCCGATGTGACGGCCGATGGCGCCGACCACGCGCAAGTTGACGCCGCGCGGACCGCCGGTGAAGCTGAAGCCGCAGTCGTGCGAAATCTTGGTATTCAACAGCTCGATCATCTGCGCACCATTGCAGGCTTCTTCGTTCTGGCAGAACAGGTAAACGCCGGGGCGCAGCTTCACGTAGATGCACGGTGAACACCACTGCGCGCCCATCACCTGCGTAGGCGTGAAGATGGTCCACGACATCGAATGCGGTGACGTATAAAGGTGCATCGACGTCACCTGATCCGAGTACGACCACGAGTAGGCATTGCCGACCAGTTCGTCGGTGTGGGTGTGACGCACATACAGGGGTGCCTCGATGCCTGCCATTTCCAGTACGCCGAAGATGGCACGGTAGGTGGTTTCGTTGCCATAGTAGGCCGTGCCCATGTGCGATTCGATGCTGGTGATCAGCCCGTTGCTGAAGTCGATCGCCACCTGCACGCTGGCGCGCGGCTTGCTGCCGGGGATGATGTGGCTGAACCACGCCAGGTTGTCGTCACCCTCGTAGGCACGGTACTCGGCTTCGTGCCAGGTGGTGTCGGGTTGCTGACGGAATTCGAGTTTGAACTTGTCCTTCACACGGTACTCTCGCACCGGGCCGCCGTTGTCGAACCGCAGCGTAAAGGTTTTGCCGACCAGGATGTCGGAGAACGGCAGATTGTTGCCGGTGCCGGAAATATCGGTGTTGGCACCTTCGCCGACGCCGAACACAACCGTGCTCTTTTCCGCCGCGGCGTGCATTTCTTCGTCGCTCATGTGGGTGAAGGTGCGCACCGGGCGATAGCTGTAGCGGGCGCCCTTGGCCGGCGGCGTGGTGCCGGTCACAAAGATCGGCTTCTTGCCGTGTTCATCGAAATTCTCGAGGTAGGCCAGCTGGCCGGTCATCTTGCCGTCGCCGCGAAACATGTAGTATTCGAGCTCGTCCTTGTCGTTAAATCCGAAGCGCACGCCTGCCTGCTTGAGGTTATACAGATCCATCACGAAACAGGTATGGATGCCGGAGAACTCGCACTCGGTGCGGTTGTAGATGAAAGTGCGATCGTCGGCCAGCACGTAGTCCGAGGTGGCGACGTAGCTCAAGTCGTCGATATGGCGAGTCAGCTCGACGAAGTTGGTGTTGGCCACCGACGCATAGTGTTCGAGCGTTTCGATGCCGGTGTCCTGTTTCCAGTGAATGCCCTTGCCGGCCAGGCGGTTGGTGTAGTGGTGCAGGTCTTTCGGCATGCTTTGGCCTTTGTCGACGTAGCCGAAGTAAATTTGCCGCTGCACTTCACGGTCGTCCAGCTTGATCGGGTCGCCCGCCCCACCAGGACCGGCTCCGCCTATCGTGATACCGCTGCTGAGCCACACTTCGAACACGGTGACCAGATCAGTCTTCTGGTCGATGAACACGTTGTAACCTTTTTGCTCGCCGGGGATCAGGTGTGAGATGAACACCATCTGGTTGAGGCTCAGTTCACCGTAACTGGCGGAAATCTTCTTGCCGCCGTTTTCGCTCAGCGCCAGCTTCTTGTCCTTGCCGAAGCTGTACTCCAGCACCGGACCGTCCTGGGTGACGATTTTCAGCGACTTGCCATCGAGTACCTTGGTGAACGCCGATGCACTGGTGGGGCCGTTGGCCGCCGCTTTCAGCTTCTGGCCGATCTCGGCGGACGTCAGCTTGCTGTACTTGAAGCGATGCATCGGAATTCGCATTGTTGTTCTCCTGTTATGACGGGCCTGATGGCAGGGCAGGGGTAAATGAAGGGAGCGGAAAAACGCAGCGAGAGAGTAATCAGGTTGCCGGAGCGAGTCCAGCCCGTTTGCTTGGCGATGGCGTTCAACTGTGCCAAAGTTCAATCGCATCATCGACAGGATTTTCATCGACATGACCGGCACTCGACCACAGGACATACAGCTGATCGCCGAGTTGGGTGCCGCCGACGCGTCGAGAAGGCTCAAGGCTGCATTGGCGGCCGGCACCAAGCCGGACGCAGCGTTACTCGACATGCTCATCGAGCGCTGTGCAGTCGAGCCGGATTTCTACGTACGCGACATGCTGACGTGGGCGTTGATCCGCCACCCGCCGGAGTTGACGGTGCCGAGACTGTTGGTGGAACTGCGCTCGGATCGCGCCCAGGCCAGAAGTCAGGCGTTGCACACGCTGTCGAAGATCAAGGACGCCAGCACCTGGCCCGCGATCACGCAAGCGCTGCTGCGCGATGCCGACGACGAAGTCGCCCGCAGTGCGTGGCGTGCCGCCGTCATTCTCGCACCGGATGGGCAACAACAAAAATTGGGCGAAGAGCTGGTCGTACAGCTGGGCCGTGGCGGCAAGGAGGTGCAGCTCAGTCTGAGTCGCGCGCTGGTTGCGCTCGGCGAGGAAATAGTCGAGCCACTCCTACGCACGGCGATGGCAAGTGAAAACGCCGACATCCGCGCGCATGCAAGCGCCACCGAGCGGCTCTTACGCGAGCCGACAGCCGGTTCCGAACGTGCCGTCGAAGCGGCAAAGCGAGAGTTTGCGCTTGGCAAGGAACGCAAGGCGGAAATAGAAAAATTAAAATAGGCATCAAGGCTGACTTTCAGCAAAAGGCGTTTTATGCTTCCCGCGCCCGATCAGGACGCCAGCCCTCATTGCCATGAGTCATAACAAAGAAAAACAACTGGAAGCTGACATCAAACGCGAGTTCCAGCTGGAGCGAATGATCCTGTTCAGCGATGCGGTGTTCGCCATCGTGATTACATTGATGGCCATCGAAATCCGGCTGCCGGATTCCGCGGGTACTTCGTTGACGATGGACGAGTTCATGACGGGGCTTACGCGGCTGTACCCGGTGTTGCTTGCATACCTCATCAGTTTCTCCTTCATCGGTGTCATCTGGTCGCACCACCTCAGAATTTTCAGCCTGCTCAAAGATTATGACAAAGGCTTGGTGAGCAGGAATCTGGCACTGCTATTCTTCGTTGGGCTGTTTCCGTTCGGAGCAACTGTGATCTCAAAGGGGCCGAAAGGGGTTCTGTTGCCGCTGCTGATCTATCTATCCATTATCGTATGCTGTCTCGGTGCGTTAGCCTTCATCGAGCAGTACATCTATTACACCAAGCCGGCACTGCGCAATGACACGGATATCGGCCCCTTTCTGGAAAAGTTCCGCCTGCGCAAAGCAATGCTGGCAACACTGGGCGCCGTTATTGTGCTTGTCATCGCTACCGAAAGACTGGTCACTGACCCGCAATACGCATGGCTGCCGTTCCTCTGGCTGATTCTGTTGCCCCTGGCAATGGCGGTGTTCGGCAGGAAAAAGAAATAACCGCTTTCCGTGTCAAGACATGGCACGCGAGCCGGAACTTATTGAGACGTGTCGCCCACCCACCAGCCATGCACCTGCATGTGCAGGCGGAAGGGGAGTTTGACCTTCGCGATAGCACCTGCTGGCAGATTCATTGCGTCCACGATCACGAGCTCAGACCGTAGTTCGCGGAAGTCATTGACCACGCCGATCAGATAACCGTCACCTTCCGCAGCCCCGGCATGACGCGGCACGAACTGCGGCTCTGACATGCCGTGAGTGTCGCCAGCGGAAAATTTTATTATCGCACCGGTGTGATGATCGAAGCGGTACCACGCGTTCGACACCCGCACCGCCAGCGTGTCAGCGAAATCACGATTGATCGGCAACGACGGATCGCTGAGCAGCATGTAGCTGTAGCGGTTGGGCTTGGCGATGAAGCGGTCGTCGATGCGGGTAAAGGTGGTGACAGTCATGCCGCCGAACAGGATTTCTTCGTGCCACCCGTCGTGGGCGGAATCGAGGTCGAAGGTCCAGCGTCGCATCGTCGGTTTGTACTTTGAAGGATCCGACCTGCTGCCATCGACGCGCGGAAAATACGGATGGAAGTTTTCGCCGGCCACCGGCGCTTCCAGGATCACCTTGTTGCCTTCGCTCCAGGCATTGGTGGTGTGCACCAGCATTGCTTGCTGCGGCGTGCCCTTGAACCAGCGCACGTCGTTGGCGGTACCGTTGCGCGGCACGATGGCGACGTAAGCCGGTTGCGCAGGATCATGAGCCCAGTGCAATTCGCCGCGTTTGAGTCGATCCATCGAGGTCACCATGCCAGTGGTTGGCAGGATCACGTGACGATCGGTGATGGCCATGTCGTGCATCATCGACACCACCGGCGATTTGAACCAGATTTGGTTGGTGATCCTGGCATTCTTGTCGAACACGAACACGGCGAGATCATCGCTGCAATCGCCCTTGGCTTCGTAGGCGAAGGCAATCATTTCGCCGGTGACTGGATCGATTTTCGGATGCGCGGTGAACGAAGTCGATTGCAGCGTGCCGCTGAAATCCCATTCGCCAATCGTGTCTAGCGTGTCGGGATCGAGCCGGGTCGGCAGGCTTTCTTCCTTCATGCTGAATAGCAGGCCGCCATGCACGATCGGCGTGGTGTTGGCGGTATTGTGACTCAGGTGGCGCACGCTTGGGTCGGATGTGAAGCGGTTGCGGTACAGGCCGAACAATGGTTTGTGGGCGGCGCGCTCGGCCAGGTAGCGCGGCGTCTTCACGTAGCGCGAGCGGAAATCGACATAGCCGTCGTGGAAGCGGAACATGTCAACGGCGCCATCGGAGTTGTACGGGGTGTCGTGCGGGTACAGCGGTGGGAAACGGCGATCCGCGCAGCTGCGATAGAAGGTGCCACGCAAGCCGGCAGGCAGTTCGCCTTCGACCACGCAGTCGTCGATCTGTGCTTCGAACCGCATCGGGGCGAAGAAGCCCTTGCTGGCGGGAAATTTCACTGGCATGGCGTGGCCTGCACTCGGTCGTGGTTTATTTCAACGTTGGCATCACAAAACCGGCATTGCCTTGACCGGTATCATGCCAGCGCGCGGTGACGGTTTTCAGCCGCGTGAAAAACCGCACGCCTTCCGGCCCGTGCATGTGCAGCGGGCCGAACAGCGAACGCTTCCAGCCGCCAAACGAATGGAACGCCATCGGCACCGGGATCGGCACGTTGACGCCCACCATGCCGGCTTGCACGGCTTCGCAGAAGCGGCGGGCAGCGAGGCCGTCGCGGGTGAAGATGGCGGTGCCGTTGCCGTATTCGTGCGCGTTGATCAGCGCCAGCGCTTCTTCGTAAGTCTGGACGCGGACCACGCACAGCACCGGGCCGAAGATTTCTTCGCGGTAGATGCGCATCGTCGGCATCACGCGGTCGAACAAGGTCGGGCCGACAAAATAGCCGTGCTCGTGACCCTTGCACACGAAGCCGCGGCCATCGCACACCAGCGTTGCCCCTTCCTGCACGCCGGTATCGATATAGCCTCGCACCTTGGCGGCATGCAGCTTCGAGATCAGCGGACCCATGTGAGGTTCCGGTTGCTGTTGCAAACCAGGCCCCACGTTCATGGTGGCGATTGCAGTTTGCAGGGCGTGTATCAGCGCATCGGCCTTGGCGTCGCCAACGCACACGGCCACAGAGATCGCCATGCAACGCTCGCCGGCTGAACCGTAAGCGGCGCCGAGCAGGGCGGTGGTGACTTGGGTGATGTCGGCATCCGGCATCACCAGCAAATGATTCTTGGCACCACCCAACGCCTGTGCGCGAATGCCGCGCTGTGCAGCCAGGCGATACACCGACTCCGCCACCGGCGTCGAGCCGACAAAGCTGACCGCTTGCACGCGAGTATCGGCGATCAAGGCTTCGACCGTAGTGCGATCGCCATTGAGCACGTTGAACACGCCGGGCGGTGCGCCAGCCTGCGCCAGCAGGTCGGCCATCAGTAAACTGGCAGAAGGATCCAGCTCCGACGGTTTCATCACGAAGGTATTGCCGCAGGCCAGCGCAATCGGAAACATCCACAACGGCACCATGGCCGGAAAATTGAACGGACTGATGCCGACGCAGACACCGACTGGTTGATGGAGCGTATAACTGTCAATGCCACTGCCGACATTGAGACTGTGATCGCCCTTCAACAGCTGCGGAATACCGCAGGCAAATTCGACCACTTCGAGCCCGCGCTGCACTTCCGCTTTCGCATCGGCAAATACTTTGCCGTGCTCCAGCGTGACAAGTCCGGCCAATTCATTCAGATGCGCCAGCATCAATTCACGAAAGCGGAACAACACGCGGGCACGTGACAGCGGTGTCAACGCCGACCATGCCGGCAACGCCGCAGCGGCGGCATCGACTGCGCGGGTAACATCGGCGGCATCGGCCAGCGCCACCGTGCCGTGCTGTTCGCCGGTGGCGGGATTGAACAGGGCGCCGCGTCGGCTGCCGCTGCCGGCAACCGGTTGGTTATCGAGATAATGTCCGCGTATTTCCATTGTGACGATTCCGGGTTTCAATCGTCGGTAGAATACACAAAAAAACGTATCGGGGAGCAAGCCATGGATTTGGGGATCAAGGGTCGCAAGGCCATCGTCAATGGCGCCAGCGCCGGCATGGGCAAACAGGCCGCACTGGCATTGGCGCAGGCCGGGGTCGATATCTGCCTGTCGGCGCGCGGCGAAGCCCGGCTGCTGCAGGCAGCAGATGAGATCGCCAGGGCTACGCAAGTAAAAGTCATCCCGGTAGTCGCCGATCACAGCACCGCAGAGGGACGCGAACGCATTCTCGCCGAATGCCCGGCGCCCGACATCCTGGTCGGCACCTGTTCGCCGCCGCCGATGACGCCCGACTATCGCCAGATCACCCTGGCCCAGTGGCACTCGGCCATCGACATTTCACTGCTGGGTCCGGTGCAGTTCATCCACGCCGTGGTCGATGGCATGTGCGAACGCGGCTGGGGCAGGGTGGTCAACATCGCCACCATCGCCGCCAAATTTCCGCTTGAATTGCGCGTGTTGTCGGGCGCCACCCGCGCGGCGCTCGTCAACTACACCGGCGCCGTGGCGCTGCGGGTGGCGCCGCATAACGTCACGCTCAACAACATATTGCCCGGCATGTATCACACCGATTTCGTGCACGACCAACTGACGGCGCGGGCGCGCGCCAACGGCACCAGCTACGAAGCCGAAGTGGTGAAAATGGTGGACGCGTTCAGTATTGCCGCCAAACGTTTCGGTGACACCGCCGACGTCGGTGCCATGGTGGCGATGCTGTGCAGCCAGTATGCCGGCTACATCATCGGCCAAAGCATCGTCATGGACGGCGGCGCCACCCGCTCAACTTTCTGAAGGGGAAACGCATGAAATCGGGTTCTTTGTTGTTTGTCGTGTTCCTTGGTCTGACGGCGCAGTCACTGCAAGCACAGACCGATGCCTTTGCCGCGAAGGCGCTGACCGCCGCGCCGACCACTGCGTGGCGCACCAATGGCGGCTCGCTGAACAACCAGCGCTTTTCGCCGCTGAAGCAGATCGACCGCACCAATGTCGGCAAACTGAAAGCCGAGTGGAGCATCCACCTCAATTCCGGTGCCGGCGCGAAGAACTCCGGCGAGGCGCAGCCACTGGTCGATAACGGCGTCGCCTATATCGCGTCAGGCGATGACGACGTGTTCGCGATCGATGTCGTCAGTGGCAAAACGCTGTGGACCTACCAGGCCCATCTCGATCCCGGCATCACCACCATCTGTTGCAGTTGGACCAGTCGTGGCGTCGGCCTCAGTGCCGACTCCGTCTTCGTCGGTCAGCTCGATGGCAAGCTGGTGGCGCTCGATCGCCAGAGCGGCAAGGTGCGTTGGAACATCCAGGCCGAGCCATGGCAGCAGGGTTACACCATCACCGCGGCGCCTTTGTATTACGATGGCCTCGTCATCGTCGGTTTTGCCGGCGGCGAGATGGGCATCCGTGGCCGGCTCAAGGCGTACGATGCCAGCACGGGTGCGTTGAAATGGACCTTCTACACCATTCCCGGCCCGGGCGAATTTGGCCACGACAGCTGGAGCGCCACCAACGAAATCTGGCAGCACGGCGGTGCCGCCATCTGGCAAACGCCGGCAATAGATCCCGAGCTCGGTATGTTGTATTTCTCTACCGGCAACGCCGGCCCCGACGAAAACGGCAAGGTACGCTCGGGCGACAACCTGTTCACGGCGTCTGTCATTGCGCTCGACATCAAGACCGGCAAATACAAGTGGCACTTCCAGGAAGTGCATCACGACCTGTGGGATTACGACGCGTCGAATCCGGTGATCCTGTTCGATCTGATGAGGGACGGCGTGATGCGCAAAGGCATTGCGCAGGCCAACAAGACCGGCTGGGTGTATATCCTCGATCGCCTCACTGGCCAGCCGTTGATTGGCATCGATGAAAAACCGGTGCCGCAACTCTCCGAGAATGCCACCGCGAAAACGCAGCCGTTTCCGGTCGGCGATGCGTTCGTGCCGCACGAAATCGCCATCGCGCCGGAAGGTTTCAAACTGATCAACCACGGCCGCATCTTCACGCCGTACTGGACCGAGCCCACCGTCATCACGCCCGGCATCGGCGGCGGTGCCAACTGGCCACCGAGCGCGGTCGATCCCAACAAGGGCGTGATGTACATCTGCGGCCAGGACAAACCGTTCGTCTATAAAGCCAACGACATCAGTGCCGAGCGGCCCAAACCCGGTGGCTTGTATACCGGCGGCGACTACCTCGGTTTTCCGTTACAAGCGATGGGCGTGTTCGCGGCGATCGATCTGCACACCAACAAGCTGG
>DATJXP010000407.1:0-18992 GCA_035500035.1 Candidatus Acidiferrum sp.
GATTCCCGCCTTCGCGGGAATGACGGAGACTGGCATTCATCACAACGTCTTCGCCAGCGCCAGCAACCGTTGATACGCCAGCTTCGGTTGCAACTGCCGGTCGAACAGCAGCGGATAGTTGGTGCGGCCGCGTACCGGGAAATCGTTCTTCCACGACATGCCGTCGTACGAGCCCCAGGTGGTGACGCGCTTGATATGCGGCCGGTACTTCAACAGCAGCGTGAACAATTGTTCGTAGCGATCCGCCAACGCAACGGCAACTTTCTCCGGCAAGCCATCTTTATAAGGATCCAGCTCCGCACTGTTGCGCTGGCCGCCAGCGCCAACATCGGCGGTATTGCTGCGCGCGGGCAGCACATCGAAGTCGAGCTCGGTGATGTGGATTTCCAAACCGAGATCGATGTAGGCCTTCAGGCTGGCTTCGAAGTCCCGCATGTCGGGATAGTCCATGCCATGGTGGCACTGCATGCCGATGCCGTGGATGGGCACGCCGCGTTTCAGGTAGTCGCGCAGGATGGGCACGAAGAACGCCGTCTTCTTGGGCAAGTGGGTGTTGTAGTCGTTGTACAGCAGCGTGGCGTTCGGGTCGGCCTGGTGCGCAAAGCGGAACGCGTGCTCCATGAAGTCGGCGCCGATCTGGTTGAACCACGCCGACTTGCGCCAGCCATTGCCTTCGTCGAGCGCTTCGTTGACGACGTCCCACGCCTGGATGCGGCCTTTATAGCGGCCAGCGAGCGTATTGATGTGCTGCTCCATCTTGGCCAGCAGCGCGTTGCGGGCCAGCGGCTGGCCGTTGGCGTCCTGGAACACGCTGCGCGGAATCTGCGAATGCCAGATCAGGTTGTGGCAGACGATGTACATGTGGTTGCGCTGGCCGAACGCGACGTACTTGTCGGCGATGTCCCAGTGCCAATCGTCGCCGGTGCGGATGTTCTCCCACTTCATGCAATTCTCGGGCGTGATCGAGGTGAACTCGCGCGCGACCAGCTCGAGCTCGGCGCTGTTGGGCTGGCTCAGTGCCTGGGTGCTGACGGCGGCACCGATGCGGAAAGCATTTTTATAAGCCTGGCCAAGCCCGCTGCGTTCGAGCGCGGCGGCGAAGGCCTGGCGTTTGAGCAAGGTCAGCGCAGCGGCGGTGCCTGCGGCGCATTGCAGCAAGCGGCGGCGGGGGAGCAAGGAGGCCCGGTTCATGGGTACGTTTCTAGTTATTGTGGTCCGTGAGTGGCCGGGGATGCTCCCGCGAAAAAGCGGTGAATGCAACATGGAAGAAATAAGACGAATGGCGGAAAAACCCCGGGCAAAGGTGTTCGCATCTGGACGTGCGCGGCGTTGGCCGTTTAACCTCGCCGCAATTCGCCAACAGGCGATGGCTGATCGAGGGGATCACGGTATGACCAAGCTGTCGTTATCGAAATTGTCCGGATTGATGCTCGGCTGCGCATTCAGTTGCGGCATCGCGCTGGCGCAACCGCCGACCAGCCCCAAGCTCGGTGCCGGGCCGTGGGTGGTGGAAACCTACGAAGAACCTTACGTCAAGGTTTCGGTGCTGGCGCGCGGGCTCGATCATCCGTTCGGGCTGGCGATGCTGCCGGGCACCGTCACCGGCGACAACGCGTTCGGCGATGCGCTGATCAGCGAGCGCAGCGGCAAGATCAAGTACTACAAGCACGGCCAGGTGCAGGCCGAGATCGTCGCCGACCTGACCAAGACGTTTCCGCTCGAGCAACTGTTCGATCTCAAGTTGCATCCGCAGTATGACAAGAACCACCTGATCTACTTTACCTACATCAAGACCGCGCCGCGCCCCGACGGCAGCAAGGGTTACTACGCCAACACCGCGCTCGGCCGCGGCCGCTTCGACGGCACCCACCTGGTCGATATCAAGGAAATCTACGAGGCCAAGGCGTGGAGCCAGAATATCGGCGGCGCGTCGTCGCGCCTGCACTTCCTGAAAGACGGCACGCTGCTGTTCGGCGTGTCGCATCGCATCGATACCAGCGCGCCGCAGAAACTCGACAGCGACATCGGCAAGATTCTGCGCCTCAACGACGACGGCAGCGTGCCGAAGGACAATCCGTTCATCGGCAAGGAAGGCGCGCGCCGCGAAATCTATTCGTGGGGCCACCGCTCGGTGATGGACTTCGCCGAAAACCCGGTGACGCACGAGGTGTGGGAAATCGAAAACGGCCCTCAGGGCGGCGACGAAGTGAACGTGCTCAAGCCCGGCGTCAACTACGGCTGGCCCATTGCCACCTACGGCCGCGATTACGACGGTCAACGCTTCAGCCCGCAGCCGTGGGTCGAAGGCACGCAGTTGCCGGAAGTGTATTGGGTGCCGTCGGTCACCGTGGCCGGCATGACGTTCTACACCGGCAGCAAGTTCGCCAAGTGGAAGAACAACCTGTTCGTCACCTCGATGATCGTCGGTCGCATTCCCGGCACCGGCCACGTCGAACGCGTGGTGTTCAACGACAAGGGCGAAATCCGCCGCGAATCGTTTTTGAAGGAACTGCATCAGCGCATCCGCTACGTGCAGCAGGGGCCGGACGAATTGGTGTATCTGCTCACCGACGAAGCCGACGGCGCCTTCCTGAAACTGGAACCGACCACGAAGCAGGAGTTCATGACGGTCAACGGCATCGCTGCCGTCAATCCGACCGTGGTGGAAAACACCGACAAGGACGCGATCAACGACAGCGCGGCGTTCGCCAATCTCGATTGCAAGGCTTGCCACCGCAGCAACATCAAGGCGGTGGGGCCGGCGTATATCGACATCGCCAAGCGTTATCCGCTCACTGATGCCAACGTCAACCAGTTGGCCGCCAAGGTCATCAAGGGTGGCGAAGGCGCGTGGGGCGACACGCCGATGCTGCCGCATGCCGACATGAAGCCGGCGCAGGCGCAGCAACTGGTGCGCGCGATCCTGCAAGCCAAGTAGCGCAGTACGCTAGTCGAGCCGGAAGCCGCGCGCCAGCAGGTAGTCGGCGCCTTGCACGCCGAGGTGGTGCGAATCCAGGTACAGGATCTTGCCGTCGGCGCGCGCCACACAACGTGTGCTGTCGCAGAAGGCGTCGAGCAGATCGACCGTGCGGAAGCGGTAGCGCTGCTGCAAACCTGCGATCAAGGCCCGATAACCCGCCTGCCGTTGTTCGACCACCGTGCGGTCGAGCGCGCACTCGCGCAAACTCTGGCGCAGGCAACTGCGCGGATCGAAATCCAGTTCGGGCAGATCGAGAATCACCGTCACCTGTTTGTTGGCCTGTGCCAACCGCTCGAGCATTGCGGCCAGGCCGGCGGCGAAGATGGCGTCGCGGTCGGTGACGCCGGCGTCGCCTTGCAGATGCATGTGAAAGAAACCGGGCGCGGTTTCGGCACCGTAGTCGATGCCGGTTTCGGCGGCGGCGAAACGCCCGGTCAGATAGACCTCGCGGATTTGCGGCTGGCTCGCGACGAATTCCACTGCGTTGCGCATGGTGGCGGCGCAGTTGACCTGGTCGCGCTCGACCCCGAGAAAGGGCGGGCAGCCTTCTTCGCCGAGCAGCACCACGCCGCGCTTGCGTGCGGCAAAATAGCGGTCAACGTAATCGAACAGTGCCATCGCATGCGAGTCGCCGATCAGCGCGACAGTGGGCGGATTGGCGCGCGACAGATGACACAGGCGGATGTGGCGCGGCTGCAGCAGCGCAATGCAGCCGGCATCGGCAATCTGGCTGGCCGGCAGGTCGAACGCGCTGGCGTTGCCGTCGTGCACCAGCGGTCGCAGACCCATGCCGTAGTTGGCGTGCAGCGTGGCGCCGAGTGAGCCGAGCAGGATCATCAGTCCTGCCAGCGTTGCCAGCTTGCGCGGCGTCGGCGCTCCCACGCGGATCGGCTGTTCGATGCAGCGCCAGGTAAGCCACGCCAGCACGATGGATGCAGCGACGATGAAGCTGCGCAGCACGATGCCCGGCACGCTGCCACCGACGATGCGCGCGAACGACAGCAACGGCCAGTGCCACAGGTATAGCGGATAACTGATCTTGCCGATCCATACACATGGCGTACGCGCCAGCAGCGTGCGATTGACCCACGCCGTTGAGCCGGCACCGATCAGCAGCACGGCACCGACGACAGGCACCAGCGCCGGCAGGCCGGGAAAATGCGCTTCGTCGAGGCCGACGAAACCGGCGATGAGCAACGTCGCACCCAGCAGCGACGCCGCGCTGGCAGTGCGCGCATCGACGTTGAATGCAGTTGGCCGCAGATGCAGCCATGCCAGCAGACCGCCACAGGCCAGTTCCCAGAAGCGTGTCAGCGGCGAGAAGAACGTCGCCACTGCGTAATCGGCCATGCCGGCCACGTTCAACGCGAACGACACCACAGCGACAACGGCGATGCAAACCACGGTGGCAACATTGCGGCCGCGTGCCAGCCACAGCAGCAATGGCCACACGATGTAGAACTGTTCCTCGATGCCGAGGCTCCACAGGTGCAGCAACGGCTTGGTCAACGACGCGTTGTCGAAGTAACCGGCTTCGTGCCACAGCACGAAGTTGGAAATGAACAGCGCGCTCGCCGCCACGTGCTTGCTCAACTGGCGCAATTCGTCGTTCAGCAGCGTGAACCAGCCGTACAGGCAACACGCGGCCAGCACCACGATCAAGGCAGGGAAGATGCGGCGCACGCGGCGGGCGTAGAAGCCGGCAAAGCTGAAGCTGCCATCGTGCAAGTCTTGCAACAGCAGGCCGCTGATCAGGTAGCCGGAGATGACGAAGAACACATCGACGCCGCTGAAACCGCCGCGCACCAGGCCGGGAAACGCATGAAAGGCGATGACAGCCAGCACGGCGACGGCGCGCAAGCCGTCGATGTCGGGGCGGTAACGGTGGAAGGAATCGGCGGGCGGCGTTGCGGTCATCGTGGCCCTGGCGAAGGCAGGGTGCGTCCAAAAGATGCCGGCAGTATAACGCCGCGCGTTTCAGCGCCGTGTCATTTTCCGGTCTGTTTTGCCAGCCATGCCTTGCTCTCGCTGCCGACGATATCGACCAGGTTGCCGAGTGCAAGATTGACGTCGATCGTGTGCAAGCCCCAGTTGGGCAGTGTCCGCGAGCCGAGCTTCATGTCGCCGGCGATGTCGTCGAGCCGCGGCGTGGCGGGGTCGCCGTGCAGCGTGATCTCGAGGTAGGTCGCATATTCGTTGGTCTTGCATTCGGCGCTGATCAGGCCCGGCAACGTGATCCACGGCGTGGCGATCGGTTGCTCCGGCGTCAGCCATGACTTGGCGGCACCGACTGCACGACTGTCGCGCGCAAAATAAGTTTTCAAATCGCCGCTGCCGCCACCGAGCGCGGCCGGGTTGGTGCAGGCGGCCGTCATGCCGGCCTCTTCCACGTGGCCGAAGCGCGTGTTGGCCGGCGGTTTGGCAGTGGCGCGGAACGACGAATAGACGATGACGCAGCCAGGCTGATCGGCAGCATGGCACAGCGGAATGTGCTGGAACGTGCCGCCAATGTCCTTGCCGTTGGCCACCGCTACCGTAGTGCCCGCCAGCATCGCCGACACCAACTGCCGTTGCAGTGGCTTGCCGTCGATTTCGCGCGCGATCAGTTCCTTGAGGATGGTCGAGCCCTGTGAATGGCCGATCAACACCACGCCGCGGCCCTTGTTGTCGTGCTCGAGGTAGTAGTGCCACGCGTCGCGGATGTCGTCGAACGGCAACGCCAGTTCCTGTGCCGGGGCGTTTTCGTCGCTGATGAGAAAACTCAGCAAACCCACCCGCGTCACTTGCCGGTACATCGGCGCGAACAGGCGGCAGTGCACGCCAAAGCGCGCGAACTGCTGACGCACGACGTCGAACTCGGCGGCATCGGGTTGCATGTCGCTGTTGAAGCCGCGGTCGGTCGACACCGTTGGATACACGTAGAAGCAATCGATGGGTGCTGTTGCATCGGCCTTGGCGTCTGCGCGCGTCAGCGTGCCGTCGTCGGCGATGGCGGTGGTGGAAAGATCGATGTTGCACGCGGCGTTCGCATCGGGCCGGCACAGCCAGTTCTTGCTGTTGCCGTAGTCATTCGGCGGCGGTGCGTCGGCGGCGAGGGACGGCAGCGCCAGCGTGATCAGCAACAAGATGGTAATGCACTTCATGTCAGCGTCTCCTGCGAGTCGGTTTGGCTTGCAACGGAATCCACAGCTCGCAGCGTTGATTGCTGCAGGCAGTGTGGTATTGGCGGGTATAAATCTGCAATTGCGGAGTCGGCGCGTGTTCCCAGCCGGATTCCGGGAACCACTCGGTGTAGATGCGGCGCCAGAGCTCCTTGACGGTGACCGCCAGCGGGCCATCGCAAGTGAACACGGCGTAGTCGGCGGCGGGAATGTCGATGCGCTGCCAGTGGCTCGGCAGTTCTGCATGGGCGTTGACGGGTTCGACGATGCCGATCAGGTAATAAAACGACAGATCAGCCAGGCCGTAGTCGTAACACACGCCGATCAATCCCGGTGTTTGCCGTCGGGCCACCAGCGCGGCGACGGTGCCATCGCCACGCCTGGTCTGCCAGAAGTCGAGAATGGTGGCGCCATGGCCCATGATGACCTTGGTACCCACGCCCACCACGGCGAAAGCTTCGCGCGCGACGATGCGGTAGGGCAGTGGTGGTTGCGAAGTGCGTTCGATATTCATGCGCAGCGGCGGATACAGCGTCAACGTAGCGCCGCGTGATCGGGCCGCGCTCGGCGTCAGCCCGAACAAACGCTTGAACGCCTTGGTGAAGGCTTCCGGTGTTTCGTAACCGTGGTGCAGCGCGATGTCGAGTATGCTCGCCTTGCCCGCTGCCAGTTCCATCGCCGCGCGGCTCAACCGGCGCCGGCGTACGTATTCGATCGGCGTGGTGTCGAACACCGCATCGAACAGGCGCAAAAAGTGGAACGGCGAGCAATGCGCCAACCGCGCGGCTGCCTCCAGCTCCGCCGTCTGGCCGGTGCCGAGCTCGAGACTGCTCTCGAGATAGTCGAGGGCTTTTTGCAGGCGGTTGGTGCTGTTCACGGTTGATTGCTTCGAGTCACATCATGGCGCGCAGCATAGCGGCCTGCCTGGCGGGTGTCCTGTCCGGAATTGCGCAGCTGTGGCCACACGGTTTCAAGTGGAAATATTCCGGGGCCGGCGCTAAGGTGGCGGCGAAAACCTTGCAGAGGGAATCGCCATGAAACGACCGGTACGCCTGTTGTTCTCGTTGTGCGTTGCGCTGTGCTGTGGCACCGCTGCGCTGGCTCATGCGCAACAAGCCGTGACGGCGCAAGAGCTCAAGCAAGTGCGGGCCTCGGGCAAGGTCATTACCGCCTTGTGGACCTCCCGCGGCGATTCCTACACGCTGCAACTGGTGTTTGCCGTTACGCCGACTAGCCGCAACATGAAGCCGCCCACTGCCAATCAACCGGCGTCGGCGCCCGAGCCGGTGCAAGTGAAACTGCTGCGCGCCGACGGAACCAGCATTACGCCGCTGCGGCAATGGGGTACATCGGTAGCGCCAAAACCCTGCATCCGCTGCACGCCGCCGGAACTGGTGTACACGTTTGCGCCGGCCGACGGCAAGCAAGCAGTGCTGGCCGATATCCGGATCGGCGATGCTGTCTTCCTGGAACAACTGGAACCGCTATGACCGTGAAACTCTCGCGTTGGCTGCTCGTCATAAGCATCGTCGCTGCGGTGATGCCTGCACTGACTTTTGCGCAAGCTGCCAAGCCCACGCTCGAACAACGCTTGCAGCGGGTAGAGGATGAACTGGCGATCCGCCAGGTGCTGATCGATTACTCCTCGCGCCAGGACCGCCACGACTACGACGGCTACGTGGCGTTGTTCGCCAAAAACGGCGAGTGGGTCAGCGGCACCAACGTCTATAAAGGCCGCGAAGCGATCAAGAAGATGCTGGTCGGTTTGTACGGCGAACCACCGCCGAACTACGTCAACGGCGACAGTTTCCACATCTCGTTCAACCCGGAAGTGACGATAGCCGGCGACAAGGCCACGGTGCGTTCACGCCACTTATTACTGATGCGCGGCCGCAACGGTCAGCCGGAACCGATGTTGTCCGGCCGTTACGACGACGAGTTCGTCCGCGAAGACGGCCAGTGGCTTATCCAGCGCCGTGTCGATACGCCGGTGATGCCGACGTCGGATGAGTGGAACCGGATCATTCGGGAGAGGAGGGCGGGGCAGTAGAATCCAGCAATGGCTACCGCCCCTTTTGTAGCAGCTCTATATCTTTCTTCAGCAAGCTGTTCACAAACGCCGAGAGTTCAACCCCTTTGGCATCGGCGATTGCAGCCAAAGCTGACTGAACATCGGCATCGAGATAGACGGGTAAGTGCATTTCGGCATCGGGTTTGGAGAATTTGCCGCGTTTGCCCTTGCTGAAATCGTATTCATCACGCATGGCATCACCCTTCGTATTGTTTCATTTCTTGCACCGTTGCTTCGCGGGCTGAAATGATGCGCACATGGATAACCTCATCGTCTTGCTCTTGCCATGTGTGTATCACTACAACCAAGCGCAGAGTTTTGACTTTGCCCAGTGTAACCCAGCGGTCTTCCCCGTTGGAGTGGTCAACATCATACAATGTCAACGCCAGGGGATCACGAAACACATCGGTGGCGTCAACAAAGCTCACTTCGTGTTTGAGTAAATTTCTTGCGGCTTTGACAGAATCCCACTCGAAGTGCAGTTGCATGGTTTCATCCCTGATTAACCCAACTGCACTGTAGTACAAGCCAGAATTATTGCCAGGAAATCTTACTTTCAAATCTATGCAACTCGATGATTGGATAATCCGGCAAACCGAAATCAGCGCCCACAACCTCGCGCTCGCCATTTCTGCCGACACGCTGAGCCGCGAACGCCCCGAGTTCGACCAGCGCGTGGTACCGGCGCGCGGTTCGGTGCTGGCATCGCGCGTCGTCGCCAACTGGGATCCGGAGCCGGATTATTTTTTCCATTGGACCCGCGATGCCGCGGTGGCGATGCGTGCGGTAGTCGATCTGGTGGCGATGGCGAACACGCCGCACGAACACGAAACCTGGCGCGCGCGTTTTCTCGACATGGTGGAGTTCAGCCTGACGATAGTGCGGGCAGAAACGATCAAACCGGCGCCAGCCGATTATCGCGAACGCACGCAGCGCAATTGCCGGCGCTTCCTGCGCACCCGCACGGACCTCGGCGGCGTGCATGGCGACAAACTGCTGGCCGAGCCGCGTTTCAATCCGGATGGCAGCATCGACTTTCTCAAATGGTCGCGGCCGCAACTGGATGGCCCGGCGTTACGCGCGCTGGCGTGCCTGGCGTACTTGAACTACGGTAATGCACCGACGCCGTCGTTGCTGGCATTGCTGCAAGCCGATCTCGACTTCACCCGCCGCATGGCCGGCAAACGCAGCATCGGCCCCTGGGAAGAACCGAAAGAGTATTCACATCACTACCACGTCGCGCTGGTGCAACTGGGCGCGCTGGTGCACGGCCGCCGCTTCGCCGGCGACCATGTGTTAGCGTGGCATCGCGCCGAATCCCGGTTGCGCAAACTCCTCGATAAGCATTGGCTGCCGCAGCAGCAAGTGTTCACCGCGCTACTGCCAACGGCACTGGAAACTGTTGCGGACAAACCCGCCGAACAGCTGGTCGATGTCGCCAGCATACTGGCGATCATGGAAGCCGATTTGCCTGGCGCAACGCACAGCCCGCTCGACCTGCGTGCAACTTCGACATTGGCCGCACTCGAACGTGCGTTCACTGCGGCGTTTCCGATCAATCAACAGCGGCCGCAAGGCTCAGCGCCAGCGCTTGGCCGTTCGCTGGCCGACAACTATTTCGGTGGCGGTGCGTGGTATGCGACGACGCTGGGCGCGGCGGCGTTCTGTTATCGCCACGCATTGAACGAGCCGGCGACAGCAACCGAGTGGCGGCAGCGCGGCGACGACTACCTGGCCACGGTGCGCTGGATGACGCCGGCAGATGGTTCGATGTCTGAACAAGTGGATAGAGCGACGAAGCAGCCGCGTTCGGCGCGGCATTTGACGTGGAGTTACGCGGCGCTGGTGTCGGCGGTGCGGTGGCGACGAAGAGCGTTGGCAGTCGTTGGCTAGACAAGGCTAAGCGTGCCACCAAAAATCGGGCAGGCAAATACCGAAAATCTGGACCATGTTGTGGTAAGAGCAGTTTGATAAATTGACCATTTAAAATGACCATATTTAAAATGGCGGCATCGAGTGGGTTCCGTGGAGGAGCTTTTATGCAGAAGATGCCGGTTTCCGAATTCAAAACCCATTGCCTCGCGGTGTTGAGCCGGCTGGAACGTACGGGCCAACCGTTGTTGTTGACCCGCCACGGCAAGCCGGTCGCGGAGCTGCGCCTGCCTGCCCCGGCGCAAGCGCGGGCAGTATTCGGCAGCATGAAAGGCTTATTTGCAATTGTCGGCGACATCGTTGCCCCGACAGGGGAACGCTGGGAGGCGGAAGATTGAAACTGTTGCTGGACACCCATGTATGGCTGTGGCTTGTTGCGGGCGATACGCGGCTCAAACCCAGGCTGCGTAGCTTGCTGCAACACGGTCAGACCGAGCTGTGGCTGTCACCCATCAGCGTGTGGGAAGCCATGATGCTGGCGCAGAAAAACCGGATAGTCATCGATGCCAAGCCCGCCGCATGGGCGCAGCAGATGCTGGCGGCAACCGGGGCCAGGGAGGCGGCACTGACGCACGAGGTCGCGATTCGCAGCAGAACGTTGTCGTTGACTCACGCCGACCCTGCCGATCGTTTTTTGGTAGCCACCGCCCTGGCTTATGGCCTGAAACTGGTAACGGCGGATGCCAACATCTGCAAAGCCAAGCCGTGTGAAGTCGTAGCGGCTTGAACACGAGCCCCAATCACGGCCGCTCGGCAAGTGCCTGAAAAAAAAGTGCTCACTTGGCCTGCCACAGTTCGATCGGGTTGCCTTCCGGATCTTGCAGTCGCGCAAAATCGCCGTTCGGATAACTCTTGGGTTCTTCAACGGTAATGCCGGCCGCACGCAACTGCGCGACCATCGCTTTCAAATCCGCGACGCGGAAATTGATCATCCAGTTTTGCTCCGGCTTGCCGAAGTAGGTCGTCGTCTTTTTGAACGGAGCGAATGCGGTTGGCCCCGCAGCTTGTTCCCACGATTTTTGCCCGGCACCGGTCGGCACCGGCGAAATACCGAGATACGTCTCGTACCACGTCGCGAGCTTGTCAGGATTTTCCGATTTGAAAAAGAAACCGCCGATGCCGAGGACTTTTTGCATGCTGTTCTTCTGCGCGGGTTCGGCTGCCAAGGCAGGGTGGAGTAGCGGGACATGAGCCGCAATAAGAGCCGACAACAACAATGGCTTTATATATTTTTTCATGTCCCACCAGATCGTCTTTACGGCCGCGCCGGCGCCGGCCCACCCGGACCAACGGCATTGGCCGGACGTGGCGCATTGGTGTCGTTGCGGAAACGTCCGACGTACGCCGCCTTGGCGACTACCTTGCCCTTCATCGCTTCCAGCAACTCGGCGCGGCCGCCCGGCGTCGCCGGCAGGTCGAGCATCGCGTTCAGCGCGTAGAACTCGAACACGTAGTGGTGGTAGCGCGGACCGTTCGGTGCGCCCATGCCCATGTAACCACGACCGCGGCCGTTGACGGCACCGTCCGGCAGTTTGCCTTCTTCGGTCTGGATCATCGGCGGCGTCGCCGGAATATTCCACGCCAGCCAGTGCAGGTTGTCGTCCGGGTTGCCGCCGGCGGCCACGTCGAGGTCATGCAGGATGACGGCGATGCTCTTGGCAGTAGGTGGAATGTTGCTGATCTTGAAATCCGGCAACGTGTTGGTGCCGTAGAACGAATACTTCAGCGGCACGATGCCGCCGTCCTCGAATGCCTTGCTCTCGATCAGCAGCGGCACCAGCGGAGAACGCGCCGCGCCGCCGGCCGGTGGGCCGCCTGCGGGCGGTTGGGCGAGAGTAGAGGTGCCGATAGTTGCAAGCATCAATAATGCTGCGGCCTTGATGAATTTGCTTCGCATGCGTTTTCCCCTTTGATTTATGTTGAAACCGATACAGATAGGCTACTCGATTTTCGTCTGGACGTCTTGGGGAGAAATTTTATCGGGCGTCGCCAGCAAGACGGGTCAGGTGTCTCTCGATCACGCTGGCAGTGAGGTCGTCAGCATAGTTCGGGCAGGTGGAATAGCTACGGCTCAAGCCATAGGAGCGCTGGTCAAGCAGTGCCAGGTCAAACTCCGGCATCTCGTCGATCCGGCTCTGTGGAAACAGTGCAAGCAACGTCGGCTTCGACATGACTCCGTTGCCGCCGTCATAGTAATAACCATCGGGCAGCCGAACCACAACGTGATAGCACTGGGTGCCGTCGCCGGCCATCACGAAAGCAATAGTGGTCTTGGCCTTGAAGCGGGCGTTCCATTGCTCATAAAACGCCTTGGCAAACCGTCCGCAAGGGCCAAGGTTGATGCGGGGTGCGCCAAACCGGTAGCCGTAATTGTCGTTGATTTCGTCGCGCAGTCGATTCAGCACAGCCACTGTGCGCTTGTCAGCCGGTGTCTTGCGTCGTTCAGCCAGCCACTGGCCTGAAGCCAGCGCAACGGTAAACAGCTTCTTCAAATGCAGGTATTTCGCAATTTTCATCGTGTGAAATCAAACTGCTTTGACCCCGGTGGCTGAAATAGGCGGACTTCAGCGGTTAGCTGAATTATGCGGAATGTGCGGTAGGGGCGGGAACCGGATCGCCAAACTCCCTGGCAGTTGCGATCCACAACTCGATGGCTTGCTTGCTGTTCAACAATGCTTCCATGTCGGTCTTGCCATGCGCCATGCAGCCCGGCAAATCCGGCACCTCCGCAATGTAAAGCCGGTCTTCCTCGCTCCAGTAGATGACTGTTTGGTACTTGTGCATCACTGAACTCCCCGGATATGCAATCCATGTTTCAGTATCACGGCTCTAACCTGCTTGATCTGATAAGGCTTGGCTTGCGAACCGTCGCGCTGAAGATTGATTTTCTCCGGAATTCCCGGTTTTCTGAAAATAAAATGGCTGCCGCGGATTCTCGCCTCAAAGCCCAGATGCTTCAACAAGAAACATAGCTCCTCGAAGCGGATGGCTGCATCAGCAGCGCCGCCCAGCACCTTCTCCAGCAATTTTCCATGTTTGCCCATGTCAGGATTCCTTTCCGTCCTGACTCCTTGATAGTACCGCTTTGGCGATTCGGCAAATTTTTCTTGCAGCGGCTGATCTGCTAAAGTGTGGGCAACAAAACCCGCCAAGGCTATGTTCGCAAGAGCACCCTCAAACCAGCGGGTTACTTGTTTATAGCGTATTGAAATGTGACTCGGGCGCTCATTTCTGCACTCGTGGTCAAAAAAATCACTACTTGCTGGATATAGCTCGATTAAGCAGATCAATCAGGTTTTTGACTTCTGTTCTATCCAATGTAACCGGCGTCATCGAATAGCTGCCAATAGTTTTGGCAACCAGCTCCAGGCCAACGGCCTTTTCTCCTTTAGAGTCTTCAAGTTCATGAACCTTGAGAGTCAGCCTGCCAAACCTTGACCCAGAGTCGGAAACCTCCCCAATGGTTCTCTTGATACTTGCACCAAACATTGCAGCTTTGAAACCACCGTACCGCACTATCTTGTACACGAAGGAAACAACTACGATGGCAATTATGGCGTAGAAAACATTATCAAAGTCGAATTCCATTTTTTAGCTCTCTCTTTAGATCGTTGCCCGATGTCCATTAAAAACCTTCTAGCTGAATTTTCAGTTATGAAGTCCAATTGCGGCCAGAAGAAAGCAGCATCTTTTATTTAGCGTAAGAGTCGGATTATTTTGTCGGAGGAATTATGACTCTGACTCCAATTTCCGAATGCAGTTATTGCGGAATTTGCATAGTATGAATTCAAACTGCTTTGACCCGTTCGATCAGTTGCAGCTGACGTAGTTGCTGTTCGAGTTCGGCCATGTTGCTCCACGGCAGTATTGGTGAGTTGTTGCGCTCGTCGGGCGGATTGGACGGCAACGACTCCGACCAACCACCGCAACCGACCAGCGGCAGCAGAGGCCTCTTGTGCAACCAGGCCAGGCAAACTTCCGAAATCGTGCCAGCGCGCCCACCGATGACGATGCAGGCATCGCCGGCCAGCGCCATCAGCAGATTGCGCGCATCGCCCATGCCGCACGGCACCACCACTGTGGCCGGCCAGTCCGCGGCCGGCATTACATCCGGCGGCACGATGCTGAGCACCAACCCGCCCGCCGCCACTGCGCACTCCGCCGCAACGCGCGTGGCCGGGCTGCCGCAACCGCTGACCACAGTGATGCCGTAGCGCGCCAGCAAGGTACCGGCCTGGCCGGCGAGCTCGTACGCCGCAGAGCCAGGCTCGGCGCTGCCGAGGATGCAGATTTGGGGTTTGCGGATGGAGGCCGTGGGCATGTTGTTTACTCTTGCGACTTGCGTCTATATCTGATGAGGATTGATCCTACAGTTTCTCGCCCGCCAACCTCAGCCCAAGTCCGACAAAGACAGTGCCTGCTGCTTTGTTCATCCACTTCACTAAACTCTGGTTCTGTCTAAGGCTCGCGGTGGCAGCGCTGGCCATATAGATAATCGCCAGATTCAACGTAATGCCCACAATGTTGCCGGAGACACCGAGCAATAACAGTTGTTGACTGACAGTAAGAGTCTTGCTGTTGGCATCGACAAACTGCGGCAAAAACGCCAGAAAGAATATCGCCACTTTCGGATTCAACACATCGCTCCAGAAGCCCTGCCAGAAAATGGCTTTGTTGCTCAAAGTGACCGCTTGGTTATCTTCAAGATTGATCGAGCCTGCCTTGCTGACAAGTGCCTGGATGCCGATCCACACCAGATAGCAAGCCCCGATCCATTTGATGGCAGTAAAAGCGAAGGCCGACGAAGCGAGAATTGCTGTCAGCCCAACGACCGACGCGAAAACATGTACGTAAGCACCGGTGTTGATGCCGGCCGCGGCCAGCATGCCTGCTCTGCGGCCTTGCACGATCGTACGAGTCAGCATGTAGGCCATGTCGGGGCCGGGGGCGAGTACCAGTACGATGACGGCGCCGATGAAGAGGAAGTAGGTGTGTAAGTCGATCATGAGTTATGACGCTTTCCTTAGAGTGATTGATCTTGTTAATCGACATCCAAGTTGTATTGTTTTTCAGGAAGAAATGTGACTCTGACTCCTATTATCTACTCCTATTATCTTTCAACTGCGGGCACGGCATGCCGTGCCCCTACGGGTGCGCGATAACCCTGCAAAACCGCTTAAGTAAGTGCCATTGGACTTTGACAGTTATCTTTTCCAAGGTATCAGTCTTCAGTATCCCATTTGCAATCTTCGCCTGCCTCAATGCTGGGACGTACGCGCGAATAAAGGGTCTTGCTCGGTCTGGTCTTCGCATGATTGACACCTGGAACTACGATCTCGACCCTCTCGTATTTCTCGATGAAAGGGAGCATTACCTTACCACGAGCGATAGCTTCGCAAGTCAGAACTTCACCTGGTCCCTCACCAAGGTAGAAACCGAGCAACACAGCGATCGCCTCGTCAGTCTGTGGAGTTCGATGTGCAAAGAGCGGCTCCATGGCCTTCTCCTCCACATCTTCCGTTGCGAACGTATCGTGTTTCGCGACTGCCGCATGTGCTTTGAGAACAGGAGCGACGAGTGCCGCAACACCTGATGGAACCTGTACGGTAGCTGCTGACAGCGATGTGCTCCAAAGGAATACACCGATTAGATTGATTGATTTATCCATAAAATCCAACACTCCATAAAAAGTCCGTTATCGATACGAATGCGGACTAGTGAAGCCCAGTTTCTCCAGCGATATCCGCACTTCCACCCCCTTCATAAACAACCCCCACAACAACCCCGAGCGATAATTCTCGATCATCCCCATGATCGCGCCCTGATCGATCGCCAGTTGTCCTTCGGCCACCCAACCCGTCACCGGGCTGAATGCATCGCGAAAGCCGAGTGGGGTCCACAGTTTTTCGCCGCGCTTCAACAGAAAGTGGCGCAGCGCCTGCATCGATTCCTGTGGTGCGTACGGCATCGCGCTGAGTGCGGCAGTGGGGGCGATGATGCCGTGGTCGCTGTCGGGGGCGAAGGCGCCGTAGGCGAGTTCGCCGTCGCAGGCGGTGAGGCCCCAGCAGTCGGGGCCGTAGCCGGTGAATTGGCCGGGGTTGGCGAGGCAGTGGGCGCGGTTGATCAGTGTGTGCGCCTTGTTCTGCTCGAAGTAATCGGCGTAGCGGTCCTTGAGGCCGCGCGGGTCGAGGCCGAGGAACGAGTAGTGCGAGAAAAACAGCGGGCCGCCGTAGTCGGGGCCGAGCGGCAGCGTGATGCCGTAATAACTTTTGCCGTTGGCGATGCGGCCGGTGCCGGCCCAGCCGCGGTGGTAGCGCTCCACCGCCACCGCATGCGTCGGCGAGGCACACGCCAGCACATAGACGATCAACGCTTCGTTCCAGCCGGTGATCGGCAGGTTGATTTTCCATTCGTGGTGCGGGCTCCAGTGCCATAGCAGCGCGTCCTGCTCGGGGCGCGCGTGCCAGTCCCATTCCACTGCATGCCACAACGCGTCGATGTTCTCGCGCAGTCTGGTTTCCTGTGCGGTGTTGGCGGCGAAATAACTGCGTGCGCACAGCAGGCCCATCATCAGGTAGGCGGTTTCCACCAGGTCGGCGCCGTCGTCGAAATCGGAAAACGGGATCACCTTGCCGGTGCCGCCGTGCAGGAAGTGCGGGAACACGCCATGGAAGCGGTCGGCCTTGCCCAGAAAATTGACGATGCGGGTGATGCGGCTGCGCACCGCCGCGCGCGTCAGCCAGCCGCGTTCGCAGCCGGCGATCAATGCCATCAGGCCGAAGCCGGTGCCGCCAGTGGTGACGGTTTCCAGGTAATCGTAGCCGGCCGGGTTGCTGCGCTCGCGCGCCATGCCGCTGACCGGATGCGCAAAGTCCCAGAAGTACGCCAGCGTGCCGCGTTGCACCAGGTCGAGCAGCGCGGCGTCGGAGTTGGCGCCGGCTTGTTGCAGCGCGGCGGCGGTCTTGTTCGCGGTAGCACGCGAGCGGCGCATGGCGTTCACTCCTGCCACTCGATGGCGACTTGCAACGAAGTAACCGAACCGCCGCCGACGTGGATGACGAAGGCGCCGGGTTCGAACACTGAGTCGGGTTTACTCAACGCGGTGCCGAGAAAATAGCGGAAGGCCTCGCTGCCAAGTTCAAACTGCACGGTCTGCTGTGTGCCGGCCGCCAACTCGATGCGCCGAAACGCTTTCAACAACTTCGTTGGCCGCGAGCGGCTGGCGACTGGATCGCCCACATATAGCTGAACGATCTCGGTGCCAGCGTGTTGGCCGGCATTGCGCACTTCAACACTGATGCGCAGCACATCGCTGGTGCCTTTCAAGGCAGTTTTCTCCGCGCGCAGGTTGGCGTAGTCGAAGTGGCTGTAACCCAATCCATGCCCGAACGGAAACAGTGCCGTATGCGCGCCTTCGATGCGGCACGCGGTGGTGAACTTGCGGAACACGTGGCGGCCTTGCGCATCCACTTCATCGTCACCGAATACATCGACACCGATGCGGTCGTGCGGGCGGCCGGTTGGTGCTTCGGCGTAATGAATGGGGCATTGGCCGGAATCGCGCGGAAAACTCATCGCCAGTTTGGCCGACGGATTGACGACGCCGTACAGCACGTCGGCGATGGCAGGGCCGGCTTCGCTGCCGGCAAACCACGTATGCAGCAGCGCGTTGGCGATCGACGCTTCCCATTCCAGCACCAGCGGGCGGCCGCTCATGGTGACGATTACCAGCGGTTTGCCGAGCGCTTGCAGCGCGGCCAGCAGATGGCGCTGGTTGTACGGCAGCGTCAGCGTGGTGCGGGTGGAGGATTCGCCGGTGTGTTCTTTCGCCTCGCCGACGCAGGCGACGATGACGTCGGCGTCGCGCGCAACCGCCACTGCTTCGGTGATCAGCGTTTCCGGATCGCGCTCGTCGATGCTGAAAGTAGCGCCGAACACGTTGACGCGCGCAGCGATGTTCTTGTCGTCGATCAGGTTGGAACCTTTCGCATGCACGAAGTTGTGCTTGGCGGCGGTGAAGCCTTCCAGCACGGTGATGCTGTCGGCCGGCCGCGCGGCCACGGCCCAGGTGCCTTGCAGGTTTTCGCGGTTGTCAGCCAGCGGCCCGATCAGCGCCACTTTTGCCGTCGGCGCCAGCGGCAACACGCCGTCGTTCTTCAACAACACGCACGCGTTCGCTGCCGCCTTGCGTGAGAGCTGACGATGCAAAGGGGCGCCGCACACGGTGTTGCGCAGCTCGGGATCGAGGCCGCGATACGGGTTATCGAACAGTCCAAGTTTTTTCTTCGTCACCAGCACACGCCGGCACGCGGCATCGACTGCTTCGACACTGACGCGGCCCTGCCGCACCAGCGCCGGCAGATGTTTGACGTAAGCCTCGCTGACCAGATCGATATCGACGCCGGCAGTGAACGCCAGTAACGCCGCGTGTTCGAGATCGGCGGCGACGCCGTGATTGATCAGCTCGAGGATCGCCGTGTAGTCCGACACCAGCAGGCCATCGAAGCCCCAGGTTTTGCGCAGCAGATCATCGAGCAGTTCGCGGTGCGCTGTGCACGGAATGCCGGCGAGGTCGTGAAAGCCCACCATGATGGCACCGACGCCGGCCTCGACCGCGGCCTTGAACGGCGGCAGCACCGCGTTGTGCATGCGGTACGGCGTGATATCAGCGGCGTTGTAGTCGCGGCCGCCGTCGGCGAAACCGTAACCGGCAAAGTGTTTGGCGCAACTGAGCATATTGTCGGCTTGCGCGAGATCGTGGCCTTGAAATCCTTCCACCATCGCTTTGGCGTACACGCTGCCGAGCAGCGGATCTTCGCCCGGGCTTTCGGCGCAGCGGCCCCAGCGC
>DATJXP010000408.1:0-2633 GCA_035500035.1 Candidatus Acidiferrum sp.
TTCCAGACTTCTGAGCGAGAAATGGGCTGAAGATTAGGCTGGGTCGATAACAAAGTGATGTTCCGACTGTAGGTTCGCAACGATGATGAGAATAGGAGTCGCCTACTTCATTGTTTGAGGCCGATCGCGGCGAGCCGGTGCTGCGGGCGACGAGCGGGAGCGAGGGAGCTGCAGCAGCGGGGAGCGCAAGCGATTGGCGTGCGCCGAACCGCAAGCGACTCCGACGTCTTAAGAAAGTACGACGCCTTACTGAGGCTTCTTGACCAAAAGATCACGCAGCAGCTGCGCGGTCGCCGGATGCGGGTTGCCGGCGGAGGCGCGGCCGACGGCGCCGGCGCTCTTGCCCATCGCGACGTCGAGCGGCGTCAGGCCGAAGTTGTCTTTCAACTGAAGATCAGCACCTTTCGCAGCCAAGAGTTCCACCGCTTCGTTCCAACCCCATTGCGCCGCGCCGTACAGCGCGGTGCGGCCGTTGCTGTCGCGCAGGTTGATGTCGCCGCCGGCGGCGGCCAGCAGTTCAATCGCCTTGCGTGACATCGGGCCAGCCAGCGGCGACGTGTAATCACCGCGCGTGTCGATGTTGCTGGAACCAAGACCAGCCGCCGCCATGATCGGCGTGATGCCGGTGCGGTTCGGCAGGTTGGGCAGCGCGCCATGTTTCAGCAGCAACTCTATCGCATCGGCATCGGCGGCCTTGGCGGCACGCAACAACGGCGTCGCGCCGGTGTTGAGGATGCCGTCGGCACCGCGGTCGTCCTTCAGATGACGATAGGTGGGTTGCAGTTTCAGTTGCAGGTTCGGGTTGGCGCCCTTGTCGAGCAGCAGCTTGAGGATGTCGAGGCTGGTGGTGGCATCGGCCGAAGGACGATCCGGATAACCGCCGTGCGGCACCGTGTTGACGTCCACCGCCGAATACACCGGGTTCTCGCCGCGGAAGCTCCACTTGTCGATGTTGGCGCCGGCTTCGATCAGGTATTTCGCGGTATCGAAGTGAAAGTTCATGATGGCGAGGTTCAGCGGCGTGACGTTCTCGACGTCGCCCTTGTCGATGTCGGCGCCGGCTTTCACCAACGCCTTGGTGCAATCGAGACAGCCTTCGCGTGCAGCGTAGGCCAAGGCGGTGAAGCCGCCAGCCGGTCGCCACTGGTAGCGGCGTTCGGCGCTGACCTGGCGGTCGCGTTCATTCGGCAACGCGCGCGAATTGGCGTTGCCGCCGTTGTCGAGCAGGAATTTCAGCATGCGTGGTTGTGCTTGGCCGGCAGCGAAGATCACGGCGTCCTGGCCTTTCCATTGTTCGACCGCGTTGATCTTGGCGCCGTGCTTCAGCAACAGCTTGGCGGCATCGACGTTGTCGGAGCGTGCGACGATCATCAACGCGGTCTGGCCGTCGGCATTGGTCGATTCGACGTCGGCACCGGCTTTCAGCAGCGCGGTGAGAATGTCGACGTTGCCGAGTTCGGCCGCTTCCGACATCGCGCTGGCGCCGTAATTGTTCTTCACGTTGACGTTGGCCTCGGCCTTGATCAGGCGATTGACCAGCGCCAGATCGCCGTTGTGCACGGCCCAGATCAGCGGCGTGGTGCCGTTGGCTTCGTGCTGATTGACGTCGGCGCCCTGGCCGATGGCAGCGAGCGCGGCGTCGTGATCGTTCTGGCGTGCGCTGTCGATCAGCGAGACGGCGCCAGTCACGGGCGACAGCAGCGCGGCGGCCAGGGCAAGACTGATTGCAGTACGTTTCATCGCAATTCCTTGTAACGGTTATGCCGCTTCGATGGAACCGGTGCTGTCGCCGAACTCGGTCAGCGGCGCGCCGGCGCGTTGCAGCATGGTCAGCAACAGGTTGGCGAGCGGAGTCGGTTCGTCGAACTTGATGTGCTGGTTGCCCTTGAGCTTGCCGGCGCCGCCGCCGAGCACCACCGACGGCAGCGGGTAGTGGTCGTGGTTGTTGCTGTTCGACATGTTGCCGCCGTACAGGAACATCGAGTTCTGCAGCAGCGTGTTCTCGCCGTCGGAAATCTTCGACAGCTTATCCATGAAGCGGGCGATCTGCGCGCTGTGCCAGGTTTGCAGTTGCGTCAGCTTGGCCAGGTTGCTCGGGTTGTTGTTGTGGTGCGACAACGGATGAAATGCATCCGGGATGTTGATGAAGTTGTAGGCCTGGTTGCTCACTTCGGCCGCCATCATGAACGACACCACGCGCGTCATGTTGGCCTGGTAGGCCAGTGCGATCATGTCGAACATCAGGTTCAGGCGGGCGTCGAAGTCGGGGATGCCGACCGGCATGGTCGGCAGTTCGTACACGGTGAGGTCGCGCTCTTTCAGGTTCTGCACGCGGCGCTCGATTTCGCGCACGCTGTCGAGGTAGTTGTCGAGCATCGCCACGTCGGAAGCGCCGAGGCCTTGCTTCAAGCTGCCGGTTTCGTCGCGCACCATGTCGAGCAGGCTCTTGTAGTCGTTGGCGATGCGTGCACGTTCGGCATCGTTGCTGCCTTCGCCGAACAGTTTGCGGAAAAATTTCTTGGCGCTGAATTCCATCGGCAACGGCGTGGTCGGGTTGGCGAACGAAATGGTGTTGCCGAAGCTGCAGCCGTAGGTGCCATCGCAGGCCGAGCTGCCGCCTTTTTCCTCGGTGG
>DATJXP010000409.1:0-3709 GCA_035500035.1 Candidatus Acidiferrum sp.
ACGGCATGGTATGGCTCTCTGGCGTGCTTAATGCGTGGCCGGTCTTTGTTCGGCCGCAGTGTTGGTTTTGTCGTGGGTGTCGGGATGAAACACGGCGGCGTTGAGGCTGTCGAGCAGTGCATTGAGTTGATCTGCACCACCGAATACCCGCTGCGCTTCGGCCACACCACCCATCAACGTGAACGGCGGAAACGCCAAGTGTCCCGCCGTGAACTCGTCCCACGCATCGGCGTTGGCACGCAACTGGCTGCCGATGGTACGCAACCAGCGCTCTTGCTCTGGCGTCAGACTGTCTTCACGCTCCAGCAGCCATGCCTCGAAGCGCGCGCCCACTTCAGCACGGCGCTGCTCGGTGGCCTCGGGGAACACTATGTTGCCGTTTTCATCGACGGTGATCCATGAACGGGTATTGGGATCGATGTGATCATTGATGTCGAGCGACAGCAGCTTGCGCGGTTTGCCCGGCGGATATCGCTTCGGCTTATCCTTGATGACACCACCTTCACCCACGGGCTCATCGTCACCGTGGAAGTCGGTAACTCCCACGAAGTCGAACATGGTAAAGACCGGTTTGCCTCTAGCCTTGCGAGTACCGCGGCCACGCATCTGCTGATAAAGGATCGTGGATTTGGTGAAGCGGGCAAACACCAGGTTCACCACTTCGGGGCAATCGAAGCCAGTGTCGAGCATGTTCACCGAAACCAGAATCTGCGGGTACTTTTCTTTCTTGAAGCGCTTGATCTTGGTCATGCCATCCACGGTGTCGTCCTGGCCCATACCGGACACCACATAATCGGCATATCGCTGTTCGGGTGTTTCCTTTTGATCGGCAAAGGTGGCATCGAACAATTGCGCCAGTGTTTCGGCATGGCGTTTGGTGACGGCGAAGACGATGGTCTTGCCGATCAGTGGCTTGCGCAGCCTGCCGATCAAATCAGTGTAGCCGTTGGTCATCACTTCGCGGAATTCACGCACGATGGCACGATTACGCTCGGGAATAGTGAATTTGCGCTCCAGCGCCACCGGGTCGATGGTGATAGTGTTCGCGTCACCAAAGAGCTGTTCGAACTCGGCACGGGTTTCCGCATCCATCGCCGACCAATCCAGTTCGTCCCGCTTCACCTCGAACCCACCTTCGGCCGCGGTCTTGACGGTTTTGGCCTTGTAGATTTGATACGGCACCAGATAGCCATCGCGGATCGCGTCCTTCATCTTGTAGCTGAAGGTTGGACGATCAACCTCAAAGAAGCGCAGCGTATCTCGCACGAACAGTTTGTCTTCGTCGTCGCCGAAGTCTTCCGGATTGGCGACGCAGGGCGTAGCAGTGAGGCCGACCTGAATACCATCGAAGTGTTTGAGCACGCCGCTCCACTTGCCATAGATGGAGCGGTGGCATTCGTCAGAGATCACGAGGTCGAAGTAGCCGGCTGAGTAGTCGCGGTAGATGTTCACCATGCTTTGCAGCGTGGTGATGGTGATGACTTTCTCGTCCTGGAAGCGTCGCCCTGCACGCAAGACATAAGCGGGATAATCAGGTAAATGTTCAGCGAAGGCATCTTCCGTTTGTTTGGCGAGCGGGATGCGATCCACCAGAAACAACACACGGGTTACAGCATTGGCTTCGAACAGACGCTTGATGAAGGCAGCGGCGGTACGTGTTTTACCGGTGCCGGTAGCCATTTCGACCAACAGCTTGCGGCGGCCAGTGGCGATTTCCTTGCACAGCGCATCGATACAGTCGGTCTGGTAGTCACGTTCAACGATGCGCTTATCGATGGCAACTTCGAGCACATTGCGTTTGACTTGAGCCGTGGCAGCGCGACGTTCAAGGTCACCTTGCGCGAAGAAAGTCTTAATGGGGCGCGGAAAAGGCTCGCTCTGCCATTCCCAGAAGCGGATTTCGTCGCCATTGGCCAGGAAGATATAAGGCACTTTGAGCTGTTGGGCGTAACCCTTGGCTTGAGCCTCTGCTTCGGCAGGATTGATAGCGGCTTTCTTGGCTTCGATTACCGCCAAGGACCGGCCGTTGCGATCACACAGTACGTAGTCCGCCTTGGTTTTGTCAGGCAGCACATATTCGAAACGCACGGCATTGGTATCGAGCACATCCCAACCCTGATCCCTGAGCTGGGCGTCGATCTTGACGCGTGAAAAAGCTTCGTTGGTTCCTGGCATCCTGCGGCCCTCTGCCGCTACTTCTTAGCTGTCTAATCATCCAAGGCAGCCGCCCACCGATGAATGACTTATACATTCTGGTAAGTATATTGCTGCTCCTCCCAAAGAAAACAGGTTAGCTCGCCCGCCACAAAGAACGGTCTCTGGCGATCTCACGGAATGATGCGACTGGACTTGCCAACGGAGTTGAGATTTTTACCCCCTAATGCGTCAACGCATACATCACCACATTCACCCCAATCTGCAACGACAGATTCGCCTTGTCACTGGGATAACGCGGGTCGTCGGCCCACTGCCAGCCGTCCATGACGTCGTTGTTGTGGGCGATAATTACCATGAGCCGGCCCTTATCGTCCTCGATGCCGCGCCAGTGGGGCACAGCACCGTCACGGATATAGCCCCGCCCTCCGCGCGCCAGCGCATTCCAGTTCGGGATCTGCACCTTGGTCATGTGGGGCAAGTCGAACACTATGTGGAAAATGGGGTGGTCGTCGGTCAGGTCGATGATGTGCTTGTCGGGAAAGATCTTGTGCATGCTTTGCTCGAACACGTCCCAATCGCGCGAGCCGAAAAAGCTGTCGCAGAACAGGAAGCCACCGCGCAGCAGGTATTCGCGTAGTTTCGCGGCCTGCGCATCTGTCAATTGCCAGGCGGAGGCGAGGCCGACCACCATGAACGGCCAGTAAAAAGCAGCGTCGCCGTCGTCCGGGTTCACCGGTTGTTCGACCCCGCGCACGTTGGTGCGCGTGTAGCGCCGCAGCATCTGCACCAGCGTGCGGTCGGCGCGCGGGTAATCGTCGGTCCAGCTGGTGCCGCCGCGGGTCCAGTCGCCGCCGCGAAATCCGAAGTTGCCGCCGGGATACATCAGGCGGCCGATAGTCACCTCAGCTGGCACCTGCCAGTCGTCGGGCAGCGGCGCGTCGGCGTCTTCCCCCTCGAAGCTTGGATACACCCGGAATTCGCCCTGGGCCAGCACCGGGTTATGGATACCCAGCGCCGCCATGAGTACCAGCAAGGCAACACCGCTGCGCCAAACGTAACCATGTTGATCGTGGGCTTTCATACAACCTCACGGAGTGATGCGACTGGACTTGCCTACCGAGTTGAGATTTTTTTTGTCCACCATCAGTTCCGGTGCCAGGTTCGACTGCTGGCACACGTATTCGAACAGTTCCTCGTCCGCGCCCCAGCGCAGGCTCATGTGGCCTTCCACTGGAGCGTCGTAGGTTTGCGGGTCGGTCAATACGAAGCGGTAATCCATCGAGTTCAGATCACGTCGCGTGAGGTATTCGGTGGTGTGCACCGTTTCGGTGTAGGGCAGGCCAGTGCGGTCGAACCAGAAGCCGGTGTTGTAACCCACGGTGTCGATCACCAGCGTGTCGCCTTCCCAGTGGCCGATGGAGTGGCCGTAGTAAGTCGGCTCCAGGTCGGTTGGGTGCGCGCGGCCATCCAGGTAGATGGTGCGCCAGGTGTGGGGGCCGCCGACATCGAAGATGAACATCTGCTTCAACTCCGGCATGTCGAGAATCTCGAC
>DATJXP010000410.1:0-8743 GCA_035500035.1 Candidatus Acidiferrum sp.
TGGGGGCTTGATCTTCGGCATCCATGCCTCAGACAGTTGCAAACACTACTACCTGCCTCGCGGCTTCTGGTCCAGTGACCTGTTCAATCAGTTACCGCGTAGTTTTTCGTCAACGGCAACAAAAAAATTGTTTGTCAGCAAAGCTTCGACTTCCAAGAGCCACCACTGTGCCTGCGCAAAGCGGCGACATTTGACGGCATCCTTGGCAGTCATCACCACCGGCGTTTGGCCGGCGAAAGCCAGGTCGCCAGGCTGGAAGGCATGATGGTCATCGAAGGCATGCGGCATGATAACAAAGCCCAGGCCGCGCAGGCTTGCGAAAAAGCGCTGCGGATTGCCGATGCCGGCCACTGCGTGCACCCGCGTGGCGGCACCGTGCCGGGTCTGCCATTCGGCAATGGAAAGCTGCTCGCCGGTTTGCAGGTTGGTCAGCGAATTGGCGGCCAACTGCATCGTTGCCGCTTGCTTTGGCTCGATTGGCAACGCATGCGTCAATGGGCCATTACTGACGACGACATCGACGCTGCCAAGCCGCCGCACCGGTTCGCGCAACGGCCCGGCCGGCAGCAACAAGCCGTTGCCGAGGCCGCGCTCGCCATCGATCACGAGGACCTCCACCGAACCCTGCAAGCGATGATGTTGCAGGCCATCGTCGCTGATGATCAGTTGTGCCTGCATTTGTTCGGCTTGCCGTACCGCGCGCACCCGGTCGGGATCGACCACGACGGTGCAGTGGGTGGCAATGGCCAATAGCACTGCCTCATCGCCGGCCTCGCGTGGATCGGTGGCGGCGGTGACAAGCAGCGGAAATTGCGTGGCCTTGCCGCCGTAGCCGCGACTGACCAGAACCACCTTGCGGCCCAGTGCGGTGTAATGGCGCGCCAGTGCGATGCACAGCGGCGTCTTGCCGGTGCCGCCTGCGGTGATGTTGCCGACGACGATGACGGGCACCTTGGACTGGTAACGTCCGCGCCGCAGCGCGCGTCGGCGTTGCCAGGCAAACAGTGCGCCGTACAACAGGCTCAACGGCCACAGCAGCCACAGCCACCACGCCTTGCGGTACCACGCTGAGCTGAGGGTTTGCTGCATCGCCGCGCTCCGGCCGTTACTCGCTCACTACTTCGGCGAACTGCAACCGGTGCAGTGAAGCGTAGGTGCCGCCCATGGCCAGCAATTGCTGGTGGGTGCCGCTTTCGACGATGCGGCCCTTGTCCATCACCACGATGCGATCGGCACCTTCGATGGTGCTCAAGCGATGCGCGATCACCAGCGTGGTGCGGCCTTTCATCAGGTATTGCAGCGCGTCCTGGATGTGACGTTCGGAGGCGCTGTCGAGCGCTGATGTCGCTTCGTCGAGAATGAGGATGGGGGCGTTCTTCAACAGCGCGCGCGCAATCGCCAGCCGCTGGCGCTGACCGCCCGACAACAACAGGCCGTCGTCACCGACGACGGTGTCGAGGCCCTGCGGCAGTTCGCGGATGAACTCCATCGCATGCGCATGTTCGAGCGCCGTGATGATTTGCGCTTCCGGCGTACCGGCCAGTTCACCGTAGGCGACGTTGTCGCGCACGGTGCCGTTGAACAACACCACCTGCTGGCTGACCAGCGCGATCTGGTGACGCAGGTTGCCAAGACCGTATTCGCGCAGCGAACGACCGTCGAGCAGGATGTCGCCGCTGTGGATGTCGTAGAACCGCGGCAGCAGGTTGACCAGCGTGGTCTTGCCGCTGCCGGAGTGGCCGACGATGGCGACGGTCTGCCCAGGCTCGATAGTCAGCGACAGGTTGTGCAATACGGGTTCGTTGCTGCTCTGGTAGTGAAAATTGACATGATGGTATTCCACGGCACCCTGCACGCGTTCGACGCTGTAATTGCCGGTGTCTTTCTCGCCCGGCTCGTCGATCAACGCAAAGATCGAGGCGGCGGCGGCAAGGCCTTTCTGGATATCGGCGTTGACCTTCGATGTCTGCTGCACCGGTTTGAACAACATGCCGGCGGTGATCAGGAAGCCGACGAACTGCTCCGGCGTGATGCCGCTCTGGTACTGCGGCGCCAGCGCCAGCCACAGCAGGAACGCGAACGAACAACCGACCAGGGTCTGGATGATCGGCGCGCTGATGGCGGCCGTCAGCGCCAGCTTGAGATTCTGCTGTGTGTTGAGTTGACTGGCATCGGTGAAGCGCTGCCCCTGCTGCCGTTCGGCGCCGAAGGTGCGGATCACCTTCAGTCCTTTCAACGTTTCGTTGAGTATCTGCGTGACGTCACCCATCGAGCTCTGGATGCGCCTGCTGTAGCGGCGCAGATGACGCGCGGCGAAGAACACCACGGCGCTGATGAGCGGAGTGACGACGATGAAGGTCAGCGTCAGCCGCCAGTTCAGCCACAACAACCAGCTCATCAGGCCGACGATGTTGAGGCCTTCGCGGATCGACACCACCAGCGCGTCGCTGACGGCGCCGCTGATCTGCGCCACGTTGAAAGTGACCGATGAAATCAGGTGGCCGCTGTTGTGGCGATCGTAGAACGGCAGCGGCAGCCGCAACAGGCGCTGCAATACTTCGGTGCGCAACCGGTGCACGATGCGGAACGCCATCTGTGCCATGAAGTAGCTGCCGATCAATCCACCGATGCCGCGCACCAGTACCACCAGGATCACCAAACCCGGCAGGCTCAAGCGCTGCATGTCGGTCAAGGTCGCGCTGCTTTGCACCGAGTCGAGAATGTAGGTGACCAGCGCGCCAAAACCGGAGTTGGCGGCGCTGTAGACGATAAAACCGAAGATGGCCAGCACGAATGCGGGCCACTGCGGGCCCATGTAACGTAACAGCCGGCGATACAGCGCCAGGTTGGAGGTGGTAGCGCCGGCCGCGCTCATGGTCCGCCCTCGCTCTGGCGCGTGGCGATGTTGAGCTTGCTGAAACCAAGCCGTGCCACCGCGTCCATCGCGGTGACCACGCTCTGGTGCGTGGTGTCGGCATCGGCGGTAATCGTGATCGGAATCGTGTTGTCGGTGCCGGCGATGTCGCTGACGGCTTTCATCACGGTATCGACCTTGTTGTCGGGCAGATCGTGGCCGTTGACCTTGTAGGTGCCGTTTTTGGCGATGACGATTTCGATGCGCAGATCCTTCTGGTCGAGCGCATTGCCCTTCGCTTCCGGCAGATTGATGTGGATGGTGCCTTCGCGATAGAACGTGGTGGACAGCACGTAGAACAGCAGCACGATGAACACCACGTCGATCAGCGAAGTCAGGTCGATGCGGACTTCGGTATTGACGCTGCGTTTGAATTTCATCGGCGGTTACCGTTCAGGCGTCGCGCACTTCGACGGCGCGATTGCTGTACAGCGCATCGACCAGCTTGATCGATTCGCGCTCGAGCTCGACCACGAGCCCTTCGACCTTGCGCACGAAGTAACGATGGAAGAACAGCGACGGGATCGCCACCACCAAGCCGCCGGCAGTCGAAACCAGCGCCACGGCGATGCCGCCGGCGATGGCTTTCGGGTCGCCTGCGCCAAGACTGACCGACTCGCTGAAAATCTTGATCATGCCGAAAACGGTACCCAGCAGCCCCATCAGCGGCGACATGGCGGCGATGGTGCCGAGCGTGCTGAGGTAGCGCTCCATGTCGTGCACCACGTGCGAGGCGGCCAGTTCGATGCTTTCGATCATGATGGCGCGTCCGGCCTTGGCGTTGACGAGACCGGCGGCGAGGATCTGGCCCAGCGGCGAGGCCATGCGCAAATCGCGCAACTGGGCGGCGTCGAGCTGGCTGTTGCGCAACTTGCCCCACACCTCGGCCAGCGTGTTGCGCGGCGCGATACGGGCGGCATTGAGGGACCAGAAACGTTCGATGATGATGGCGATGGCGATGATGGAAGCAAGGATGATGGGGATCATCATTACCCCACCGGAGACTATGATTTCGTACACTCGCGCGCTCCTCGTTGGCTGGCCGCACTTTACCATAACGAGGCGTGGAAAGACCCCCGCCGGCCCGCGTTTCAGCGGTGGCTGCGAGGTCGCCAGAACCGGGGTTCGAGGTCGCGTTGCGCGGCCAGCTCGAGTCGGCCGTCCTCACCTATCGTTGCTGTCACCGCCCCCTGCTCCGCCGTGTCGTATTGGGCCACGCCGAGCTCGCGATAGCGTTGACGCACCGCTGTTGCCGGGTGATGAAAACGGTTCAGGTAACCGGTGGAATGGATGGTGGCCAGCGGTTGCAGTTGGCGGATGAATTCGGGCGTCGATGACGTGTTGCTACCGTGATGCGGCGTTACCAGTACGTCGGCACGCAAGTCGGGATAAAGGCGCAGCAGCATTTGTTCCGCCGGTTTTTCGATGTCGCCGGCGAGCAGCACGCGGCGGGTACCGGCGCTGATCAGCAGCACGCAGGAACTGTCGTTGCCATGGTAAGGCTCATCGCCGGGATGCAGCATGGCGAAACCGACGCCGTCCCATTGCCACTGCTGCCCGGCGCGACAGTAACCATGGCGGCTGCCGGCAGCGAACAGCGCCGGTAACGAGCTGCTGTACCAGGCCTGTGGAAATTGCCGGGCGATCGCCGGCAAGCCGCCGGCGTGATCGCGGTCGGCATGGCTGATCACCACGCCGTCCAGCTCGCGCACGTTGGTTGCGCGCAGTGTCGGCAGCACTACGTCGCTGCCGGCATCGAAGCCGGCGCTGAACGCGGGGCCGGCGTCGTACAGCAGATGATGCCGCGCGGTGTGCACGACGACGGCGAGGCCCTGGCCGACGTCCAGCACCTGCAGTTGCAAGGCGCCGTACGGCAACGACGGCCGCTGCAGCCAGTACAGGCTGCAGCCCATGACAACCAGCGCCAGAGCTCGCTGCCAGCGTGCCGCCGCGAACACTGCAATGGTGCAACTGACGATCACCAGCACCAGACCCGTGTTGCCAAGCGCCGGCAACGCCTGCAGCGCTTGCGGCATCCGCTCGAGGCAGAGTCGCAGCACTTGCATTGCCAGCGTCAGCAGGAAATCCGCCGCCTGCAACAGCCACAGTCCGCCGGCCTGCCACCACAAGCTTGCCATGACCCCGGCCAACGCCAGCGGCACCACGATGGCCAGCAACGGGATCAGCAGCAGGTTGGCCAGCGGTGCGATCACGCTGGTCTGCTGGAAATACACCAGCACGACCGGCAGCAACGCGACCGTGAGCTGCAGTTGCAGCCGCAGCAAGCGCCACACCAACAATGGCCAATGCCGCGGCAGCCACCATGGCAACGGTTCGACATCGCTGTGGCGCAGCAGGACCGCTACGGCAGTAAACGACAGCCAGCAGCCGGCATTCAACATGGCCAGTGGATCGAACAACAGCACGGCCACCAGTGCCAGGCCGAGGCTGTGCCAGGTTTCGATCTGTCGTCGCCACAGTCGTGCCAGCAACAGCACCATCACCATCCACCATGCCCGTAGTGCCGGCAGCGAAAATCCGGCCAGCCCGGTGTAGACCCACGAGCCAACGATCGCCGCCAGTGCCGCCGGCATGCTGGCCGGCATGCGCAGCAACAACCAGGTGAAGCGCGACGCCAGCCAACGCACGCTGCCATAGAGCAAGACCATCACCAACGCCACATGCGAACCGGAAATCACCAGCAAGTGCGTGGTGCCGGTAGCAGCGAACAATTGCCAATCGGCATCGGGGATGTCGCCGCCCTCGCCGATGGTCAGCGCCTTGATCAGGTCAGGTCGTTGCAATACCGCGGCTGCCGGCGTCGTCAGCGTTCGCGCCAGCCGGTAGCGCCAGCGTTGCAGACGTTCGTCGGCCGGATCGTCGGCCAGCAATCTGTTGTCGGCGCTATGGCGCAGATAAGCGGTGGCACTGAGGCGTTGCTGCAACATCCACGCTTCGTGGTCGAAGCCGCCGGGATTGACCAGGCCGTGTGGCGGTTTCAACCGCAGCAGCAGGCGCCAACGCTGTCCCGGCTGCAACGCCAATGGTTCATAGAGACTGAGCTGGATGCGCCGGCCGTCGTACGGCAGTCGCTTGAAGTCGCAGTCCATCATTTGTGCGACAAGGCATACCTTGTCGAGCTGTAACTGCAAGCGGCTGCCGTCGGTGCTGATCACCGGCAAGCCGATGACGGTTGCTTCGACCCAGACGTCACGCGGGAATGGCGGTTCCGGCCACCGTTGATCGAGCGCATGACCGGCATAAAGACACAGCCAACTCGCGCCCAGCAACGCCGCAGCCGTCAGGCAAAGGCGTGGCCACCAAGGCAACAGGATGGCAACCAGCACCAGTGCCAGGGCAATCTCGGGGCGGGGCAATACCGGGAGCAGCGCAGCCAGCAACGCGCCGGCGGCGAATGCGATCGTCCATGAACGCATGGCGGGGACTTCAGTCAGTGGATCTCACTGCAGTGTAGTACGACCTCTGCAGTTTGGCTGGAAGATTTTGGCGAGCACGATCATTCGTAGCGAAGGATTTCCGCCGGCCGCGTGCGTGCGGCCCTCGCCGCCGGATAGATCGTCGCCAGCAGGCTCAGCACCAGCGCCAACGCACCGACCAGCAGCACGTCCTGGCTTTGCACCTGGCTCGGCAGATAGTTGACCGGGTAGATGTCGGCGCTGAGAAACTGCACGCCGGTCAGTTTCTGCAGTGCGGCAACGATGTCGCCGATCGCGAGCGACACCGCGATGCCGAGCGCGATGCCGAGCGCAGTGCCGATCAAGCCGATGAAGAATCCTTGTACCAGAAAGATGTTGCGGATCGATTGCAGCGATGTCCCCATCGTGCGCAGGATGGCGATGTCGCCCTGCTTTTCGCGCACCACCATCACCAGGCTCACCACCACGTTGAAGGCGGCCACCGCCACCAGCAGCGACAGCATCAACCCCACCAGCGCCTTCGACATGCGGATGTTTTCGTAGATGTTGCCGTAGCTGCGGGTCCAGTCGTCGAAGGCGACTTCCATCGGCACAGTCGCTTGCAGTTTCTGCTCCAGCGCATCGACGCCGAACAGGTCCTGCACTTTTATCCGATAGCCCTGCACGCCTTGCTCGAGCCGGTACAGCTTCTGCGCGTCATTGAGATGAATCAGCGCGAGATTGCTGTCGAGTTGAGAGCCCACCTCGAAGATGGCGGCGACGGTAAAACTTTTCTGACGGGTAAATTCACCCATCGGCGTCAACGGCACGTAGGTGGAAACCAGTGTCACGCTGTCGCCGACCTTGACGCCGAGCTGGCGCGCCAGGTTGGCGCCGATGGCGATGCGGAAGCTGCCAGGAGCCAGCGCATCCAACGTGCCGCCCTGCAGGAAGCGGTCGATGATCGAAACCTTGCGTTCCTGCGCCGGATCGATGCCATTGAGCAGAATGCCCTTGCTATGCCCGTGCGCCAGCAACATGCCTTGTAGTTGGATGAACGGCGCGGTGCCGAGCACACCGGGGGTTTGCTCGATGACAGCGCGTGCATTTTTCCATTCGGCTTCGCTGCGCAGGTAATTCAGCCGTGGCGTCAGTACCGTCAACTGCGGCACCAGCCCGAGCACGCGCTCACGCATTTCGCGGTCGAAGCCGTTCATCACCGACAGCACGGTGATCAGGATGGCGACGCCGAGCGCGAGTCCGCTCACCGTCAGCAACGAGATGAAACCGACCAACTGGTTACGCGACCGCAGCGACGCGTAGCGGCTGCCGATGTACAGCGCGAGCTGTTTACGCACGACTGTCGCCGCTCCCGTCGGCTGCGGCCAGTTGGTGCAGGCGGCCGTCGCGCAGCTCCAGCACGCGATCCATGCTGGCGGCGAGGTGGGTGTCGTGCGTCACCAGGATGAAGCTGATGCCGAGCTTCTGGTTCAGCTGACGGATCAGCTCGTGGATGGCGGTGGCGGTATGGCGATCGAGATTGCCGGTGGGTTCATCCATCAACACGCAGGCCGGATGATTGACCAGTGCCCGGGCGATGGCGACGCGTTGACGTTCGCCGCCGGACAGTTGCGCCGGTTTGTGCTGCATGCGCTCGCCCAAGCCCACTTGCTGCAACAGTTCGGCGGCCCGCTGCAGGCATTCGGCGTACGGGCGTCGCGCGATGATCAACGGCATCGCCACGTTTTCCTGCGCGGTGAATTCGCCGAGCAGATGGTGGAACTGATAGACGAAACCCAGCGACCGGTTGCGCAACAGGTCGAGCTGTTTGGCGGAAAGTTTCGCCAGCGGCTGGCCGCTGACGAAGACTTCGCCACTGCTCGGAGTATCGAGCCCGCCCAGCAGGTTCAGCAGCGTGGTTTTGCCGGAGCCTGACACGCCGATGATGGCGGCTTTCTCGCCGGCACGAACGTCGAGGTCGAGGCCATTGAGCACCACGAGCTCGCCGTCGCCCTGTGCAAAGCGTTTGCCGAGATTGCGACAGGCCAGTACGACGTCAGACATAACGCAACACCTGGGCCGGGTGGATGCGCGAGGCTTTCCAGGCCGGATACAGCGTGGCGATGAAACTGATCAGCAACGCGATGCCGCAAGTGATCAGCGTATCGGACGCCTGCCAGCGCGACGGCAAACTGCTGATCATGTACACGCTGGCGGGGCTGATGGTGTCTTCGATGGCGCTGGCGATGGCAGTGAAATGCCGGGCGATCAACGTGCCGAGTCCGGCGCCAAGCGCGATGCCGAGCACGCCGACCAGCGTGCCCTGCACCAGGAAGATGGCCAGTATCGTGCCCTGCCCGGCCCCCATCGTGCGCAGGATGGCGATGTCGGCTTGCTTCTCGCCGACCACCAT
>DATJXP010000411.1:0-2641 GCA_035500035.1 Candidatus Acidiferrum sp.
GCTCCGAAGCGCGCCAACTGAGACTGAGGATCTAGCAACATGAACAAGCAAGTGATGAAACTTTGCGGTGGCGCCGTGCTGTTGGCCACCTTGGGTCTGTCGGCAAGTCTGTCCTTGGCCCAGTCCAAGTCCGTGAGCGACGTGCTGAACGATGCTCGAGCGGCTCGTGAAGCCGAACAGGCTCTCTACAAAAAGCGTGCAGCCGAATACAACGCAATGTCGGATTCCGACAAGCAGCGCGCCATGCAGCAAGCCAATGCCAACAAGGCAGCGGCCCAGCAGCAGGCCGATGCCAGGAACCGCAAATACTCCGAGAACGATCTCGAAATCAGCAAGCTGAACAGTCAGCTGCGCGATGCCGGCAAAGGCAATGGCTTGAACGAAGTGTTCGGTATTGCGAAACAGGTATCGGGTGACTTCGTCATCAACCTGAAGCAGTCGCTGGTTTCCGCCCAGTACGCCAATGAGCCGAAATCGCGCGTACAGGCACTGACCGAAATCGCCAACGCGGACAAGGTGCTGACCGGCGCTCAACTCGAGCGGCTCGCATTCGAAATGCAGCGCGAATTGGCCGCCAGCGGTGAAGTGGTGACCTATCCGGGCACCGTCGTACAAGCCAATGGCGTGCCGTTGAGCACTGACATCACCCGCGTGGGCGCCTTCACCGCTGTCGCCGATGGCAAGTTCCTGTCCTACATTCCTACGCTGTCGCGCCTGAGCATGCTGCGTCGCCAGCCGCCGGAAGCCGAACTGATGCGTGATGCCAAAGCCCTGCAGAGCGCTTCGAGCGGCTATGTAGAGGCTGTGGTTGACGGCAGCCGCGGCGTGTTGATGAACATGTACGTCGAGCGTCCGACTCTCGGCGAGCGTATCGACAAAGGCCAGGAAGTGGGCTATGTGATCATCACTGTTGGTCTGCTCGGCGTTGCCGCGTTCCTGTTCCAACTGGCATACCTGATCATGGCTCGCATGGGTGTATCTGCCCAGATGCGCGATCTGCGTCATCCGAAGAAAAACAATCCGCTGGGTCGTGTGCTGCTGTCGTTCAAGGGCGACGGTGCCAAGATCGAAGAAAACGCCGAAGTGGCGGAACTGCGTATCTCCGAAGCGGTGATGCGCGAAGTGCCGAAACTCGAGCGCTTCCAGCCCTTCCTCCGCCTCGCCGTTGCTGCCGGTCCGTTGCTGGGTCTGGTCGGTACCGTGTGGGGGATGATCCTGACCTTCCAGAGCATCACCGAATCCGGTTCGAGCGATCCGAAGCTGATGGCCGGCGGTATCGGTCAGGCGATGATTGCCACCGTATTGGGTCTGTCGGTAGCGGTACCGCTGCTGTTCGCCAACGCCTTGTTGAGTTCGCTGTCCCGCTCCATCGTGCAGCTGCTCGACGAGCAGAGCACGGGCATGCTGGCCGAGAACATCGAGAAGCGCAAAAATGCTTGAGAACCTTGGCTTTTATCACGCCGTCAGCGAGCTGATCGGCAGGGGAGGTCCGTTCGTATTCTGGATCTTCGCCGCCGGCGTGCTGATGTGGGCGATCATCCTCGAACGGTACCTGTTCTTTTTCAGCGTACTGCCCAAACTGTCCGGCAAGATCATCGAACAGTGGAGTGCGCGCAAGGACCACACGTCCTGGTGTGCGCGCCAGATTCGCCAGATGCTTATCTCCAGGGCAAATGCAGCGATGACCGGCAACTTTCCGTTGATGCAGGTACTGGTGCCGCTGTCGCCGTTGTTGGGTCTGGTCGGCACCGTGAGCGGTATGCTCGAAGTGTTCGACTCGATGTCGCTACGCGGTTCGGCTGACGCAAAAACCATGGCAACCGGCGTCTCGCACGCAATGGTTTGCACGATGACGGGGTTGGCGGTAAGTATTTCCGGACTGTATCCGGTGCACTACTTCCGCACCCGCGCGCGCCGTGAAACCGAACTGTTGTCCGACAAATTGAGCTTCTGATTATGAGAATGAGACGACACGGCTCGGAAGTCCATGAGTCCTCGCACGGCATCGACCTTGCGCCGATGCTGGATTTCGTGTTGAACCTGCTGATCTTCTTCATCATCACGGCAATTTTCGTGAAGGAAGTGGGTCTGGACGTCAACCGTCCGAACAACACGCAACAGCAACAGGACAACGAAGGCAAGGCCATCACCATCCAGGTACTGGAAACCGGCGAGATATTTTTCAATTCGCGCCTGGTTGACGTGCGTGCCATCCGCGCCAACGTGGAACGGGAAAAGGCATTGCAGTCGGATATCGGGGTCACGATCGTGGCCGATAGCAAGGCCCAGACCGGCGTGATCATGGGTGCGGTTGACCAGGTTCGCCTCGGCGGTATCTACAACATTACGTTCACCACGTCCCAGTAACATCGGGATGCGGGTACTTCGGTAATTCGTATGTCCGGCACGCAATCCATCACAAAATGATGTGCCGGAATATGGAGGGGAAATGAAATCCAAACAGTTTGCCGAGCACGACAACGAGGACCATGGCATCGACCTTGCGCCGATGCTGGACTTCGTGTTGAACCTGCTCATCTTCTTCATCATCACGACCTCCTTCATCAAGGAGGCCGGTGTCACGGTGGTGAAACCCAATGCCACGACGGCGGAACACCGCGAAAGCGGCAACATCCTGATC
>DATJXP010000412.1:0-4657 GCA_035500035.1 Candidatus Acidiferrum sp.
GCAGGATGCCCGGCAGTCGCGCGGCCAGCATGGTCTTGCCGGTACCGGGCGGGCCGCGCAGCAATACGTTGTGGCCGCCGGCGGCAGCGACCAGCAACGCGCGCTTGGCCGCTTCCTGGCCGATCACATCGCCAAAATCGGGCACCGTGGCCGGGGAGGATTGCAACGCGACCGGCGGTTTGTCGAGCTCGCCTTCGCCGCGCAGGTACTGCAGCAACGACAGCAGATGCGAGCACAAACGAATATCGGCATTCGGCAGCAGGGCGGCTTCCTGCGCGTTGCCCTGCGGCACGATGCAGGCACGGCCTTCGCGCAAACACGCCAGCAACCCCGGCAACAGTCCGCCGACACGCCGCACCTCGCCCGACAGCGCCAGCTCGCCGATGAACACCTTGCCGCCGAGCGCCACGCCATCGAGCTGGCCGCTGGCAGCCAGAATACCGACGGCGATCGCCAGGTCGAAGCGGCCACCCGTCTTCGGCAGTTCCGCCGGCGCCAGGTTGATGGTGATGCGTTGCTGCGGAAATTCCAGCTGCGAATTGAGCAGCGCGCTGCGCACGCGCTCGCGGCTTTCCTTTACCGCGGCTTCAGGCAGACCGACGATGGCGAAGTTGGGCAGGCCGCTGGACAGGTGGACTTCCACCGTCACCAGCGGGGCGTCGATGCCAAGTGTGGCGCGCGAATGTACGACTGCGAGGGCCATGCAGCGTCCTTGCCGGCGGCGTTAATCCCTGATGCTGCATTAATAGTCCAGCTTTGCCCGTCCCGCCACTTTTCCTTGCGGCGGTCAGCAGGAATAGACGCTATTGGTCCAACACACCATTCGTGCGACCGCCACCTTGGAGTGTTTGCGTCGGGGCGATACCTGCATTTTCCGAAGTTTTGCGCATGTACTCTTCGGCATTACCCTTGCTTTTCTTGTCGAGTATGTCCCACTCGCGCGCGGTTCTGCAGTCGGATTTGGCGAAACGGGTGCCGGTCACTTCGATCTTCTTGCAGATGGTTTTGTCGTCGTTGCTGGTCTGGGCCGTCTTGGCTGCATCGGCGACGGCCGGCTGATCCGCGGCGGAAGCGGCCGAGGCGGCCAACACGGCAGTGCCGAATGCCAGAACCACAATTGATGGAAGTGTCGTTACAGCCAAAGCGCGGTGCATTTTTTGGATCAATGGAAGCAGGTTCATCGAATTCTCCAATTGCTTTTTATTACTTCTGATAGGGGTGTACAGGCGCGAGGAGGATATATCGCATGCCCGCAAAAAACCACAACCTGCCTGACTATTGGGTGAACAGGGTCGGTGTCCCCCTTAGTCCGGCATCCCGGCGATAGCCCGGCCGTCATGGCCCGGCGCCGGTATTGCCGTTATCATGCGCGGCTCGTAGCCGCTCCCCCCGCATGAAAACCCTCAATCCCCGCCAACACAGCGCCGTACGCTATCTCGATGGCCCCTTGCTCGTGCTCGCCGGTGCCGGCAGCGGCAAGACCAGCGTGATCACGCAGAAAATTGCCTGGCTGATCGGCGATTGCGGCTATCAACCGCACCACATTGCCGCGCTGACCTTCACCAACAAGGCGGCGCGCGAAATGAAGGAACGCGTCGGCCAGCTGTTGCAGGGCAAGAATACGCGCGGGCTGATCATCTCCACCTTTCACCATCTCGGCCTCACCATCATCCGCCGCGAGTGCGGGCATCTGGGTTTGAAGTCGAGCTTCAGCATCTTCGACGAGGCTGACTGCATTTCGCTGTTGAAGGAGCTGATGTTGAAGGATCTGGAAACCGCGGACGATCAGCTGCAAAAACTGGCCGGCATCATCTCGCGCTTCAAGAACGCGTTCCTGTCGCCGGAACAGGCGCTGAACGAAGCCAAGGATGCCGAAGAAGCGCTGGCCGCACGTGTTTACACCGACTATCAGCGCAGCCTGCGCGCATTCAATGCCGTGGATTTCGATGACCTGATCCTGTTGCCAGCCCAGCTGTTCCGCGATCATCCCGACGTGCTCGACAAATGGCGCCGCCACATCCGCTACCTGCTGGTGGACGAGTACCAGGACACCAACAACATGCAGTACCACTTCGTGAAGCAGCTGATCGGCGACCGCGGTTGCCTGACCGTCGTCGGCGACGACGACCAGAGCATCTATTCGTGGCGCGGCGCCAAGCCGGAAAACATGGCGCTATTGCAACAGGATTACCCGAACCTGCAGGTAATCAAGCTGGAGCAGAACTACCGCTCCACCAACACCATCCTCACTGCCGCCAATGCGCTGATCGCCAACAATCCGCACGTATTCGACAAGGCGCTATGGAGCGAGTATGGCCAGGGCGAGCCTATCCGCGTGCTGGTGACGGCGAACGACGAAATGGAAGTCGAGCGCATCGCCACCGAGATCCTGCTGCTGTCGGCGCACCGGCGCCTGCGCTTCAAGGATTTCGCCGTGTTGTACCGCGGCAATCACCAGGCCAAGCTGCTGGAAATCCAGTTGCAGGCGCATCAGGTGCCGTACGTGCTGACCGGCGGCACGTCGTTTTTCGCCCGCACCGAGATCAAGGATCTGATGGCGTACCTGAAATTGCTGATCAATCCCGACGACGACAACGCGTTGCTGCGCTGCATCAACACGCCGCGACGCAAGATAGGCCCATCCTTGCTGGAAGGGCTTGGCCATTACGCGAAAGCCGCCAACGTCGGCATGCTGGCCGCGTGCGGTCACATGGGGCTGGCGGAACATCTGGCCGACAATCAACGCGACAAGCTGCGTGAATTTGCCGCGTGGATGAACGCCAAGCGCGAATTGATGGAGCGCGGCGAAGGTCTGCGCGTCGTGCGCGAGCTGCTCGACGACATCCACTACGACGACTGGCTGCGCCAGCAAAGCGCGACGCCAAGCGCGGCCGAACGCGCGCAGGGCAACGTGCAGACCTTACTGGATTCGATCGAGGCGAGCATTGAGAAAGCACGCGGCAACGACGAAGACGACAGCCTCGAAGCCGCCATCAACAAGCTGATCCTGCGCGACCTGCTCGAACAACAGGAGCAGGAAGAAGAAAGCAACCGCGTGCAGCTGATGACGCTGCACGCCGCCAAGGGACTCGAGTTTCCGGTGGTGTTCATCATGGGCATGGAAGAAGAACTGCTGCCGCACCGCAACAGCGCGGACGGCGCCGGCATCGAAGAAGAGCGGCGGTTGGCCTACGTCGGCATCACGCGCGCCAAGCAGCTGTTGACGTTCACGCTGGCGCGGCAACGCAAGCAATACGGCGATTTGCTGGAAACCACGCCAAGCCGTTTCCTCGACGAGCTGCCGCAAGAGTTATTGCAGTGGGACGGCCGCATCAGCGATCAGACGCCGGAGCAGGCCAAGGAGAAGGGGCAGCAGGCGTTGTCGCGGCTGAAGAGTTTGTTTGACGATTGATGAGGGCACGCCGTGGCGTGCCCCTACGCGATCATTTCTTTTTGGCTGCGGCGACCAGGTAATCCACCGTCGCTTTGACTTCGTCATCCGTACATTCGGTGCAAGTGCCGCGCGGTGGCATGGCGCCTTTGTTGAAGCCGTTGAGTGCGCTTTCGTACAGCGTATTGATGCCCTTGGCGATATGCGGCTTCCAGGCGTCGGCATTGGAGAACAGCGGTGCATTGTTGGCGCCGGTGCCATGGCAGGCCTTGCAGTGACCTTCGTACACCTGCTCCGGCTTTTGCGGGCCAGAGGCAGCGCCCGGTACCTTCATGCCCTTGGCGCATTCGTCGCCGAATACACAGACGTCGCCGGGTGACTTCAGGCGGGCGGCAATCTTGTCCTTTTCAGCGGCATCCACGGCGCTGACCAGCAGCATGGCACCTACTGCAACCAACAGGAACTTCGCCATCAGGGATGGTTTGGCTTTGAACACGCGGATTTCCTCATTCAGGAGCTACGAAACGGCGCGAATTATAGGGGGAAACGGCCCCGGCCGAAACCGGCTTTCACTTGCCTATGCTGAACTGGATCGGGGTGGTGCCGTAGTAGATCGTCGAAGGCTGGTTGTCGAGGGCGTAGCCGACATACACCACGAAGCTGAGCCCGGCCAAGCCGGTGCCCGCCGCTTTCAGCCCCGATGCCACCTTGACTGTTTCCTGTGCGAGCAGTGACCCACTTTTGTACGCCGTCATCTGGCTCAGATTGCCGTTGAACGGCACGAAACTGCCGTCGCCGGCCTTGCTGTATCTGGCGCCGTTACTGGCCTGGATCAACACATAGACCTTGCCGCTTTGGCCTACCTGGGATGGGTCAACCATGATGCTGGCATTGACGTCGATGCTGTCGGTGGCAGCAAAGGTGGACTTGTAGGTGGTGCCGCCATCGGCGGTGGCGCCGCCGGTGATCAGCGCCGAGGCGGCGGTGCCGGTCCCGGTGGTGGCGGTGTCGCCCAGCACTGGTTGGGCGCTGTCGCTCACCGTCAATGAATAGGTACCCTGGTTACTGCCGCACTTGCTCACCGTGGTATAGGTATTGGCCAGGATGAGGTAGCTGCCGGCGGCCAGCGTCTCATCAAGGTGGGCATTGCAAGTGCCGTCGTAGTCATCGTCGATGTCCAGCTTTTTCAGTTGGCTGTCGGTCAACACCAGCACCGGATCGAGCTGGGTCGAACGCATGTCGATGATCAGGTGCGTCGACGTCGTC
>DATJXP010000413.1:0-2245 GCA_035500035.1 Candidatus Acidiferrum sp.
GCCCACGTCAGCGTGATGCCTTCGGCGGTGGCTTCGCGTGCGGCGACGCGGGCAGTGGCGCGGATCAGCTCGGCGTCGAAGCTGCCGGCCAAACCGAGCGGCAACGGAAAGATGGTGCGATGGCCGTGGATCACGTCCATCGTGAACAGCAGTGGAATTTTGGCATCAGTCTGTTCGCAGGCAATGCGCTGCCACTCGCGCAATTGCTGCGGTTCGGCACCGCCAGCCACGCCGCCGACTTCGCCGCGCGCAATGCGTTGTTCGATGTTGCCGCTGCCGGCACCGGCGCCAGTGGTGTCACCGCCGCCGGTGAGCGGATGATTGAACTGGCCTATCTTCTGTTCGAGCGTCATGCGCGCCAGCAATTGCTCGATGAACGGATCGCGTGCTTGCTGAGCCATGAGGGTTGCCTCGAATTATTTTTGCGTGTCCGGTGGCGCGGTTTTGTCGGGTGCCTTGGGCACGGGCCCGACGAAAGTGGCGTAGGCCTGGCCGAACCAACTGGTCAAACGGTCGAGCAAGGCCGACGATGGCCGGTTGCGCTCGCGCACGCCCAGGTGCGAACCGTCCGGCGATGCCTTCAGTTGCAACTGGCGCTGGTGGAACTGACCGAGGCTGGAACGGTTGCCGATGCTGACGACGGTGGCGCCTTTCAGTTCGTGATCGAACAGGCGCATCACCCGCGCCTGGCTGTCGTGGTCGAGCGCGCTGGTGGCTTCGTCGAGAAACACCCACTTGGGTTTTTGCAGCGTCATGCGCGCGAACGCCAGCAGTTGCAGTTGGCCTTGTGACAATACCTTGTCCCAGCGTTCTTCCACGTTGAGCGAACCGGTGAGGTCGATCAAGCCGACGCTTTCGCAGGCGGCGCTGGTTTCGTGCAGCGTAAATTGCTGCGGCGGATACGGGTAACAGATGGCGGCCTGCAGCGTGCCGAGCGGCAGGTACGGATTCTGCGACATGAACATCATCTGTTCGCGCGGCGGCAGCTTGATGAGGCCGTGGCCGTGCAACCACAACCCGGAGATGGCGCGGATCAGCGTGCTCTTGCCGGCGCCGGGATCGCCGACGATCAGCACGCGCTCGCCGGCGGCGATTTCCAGGTTGGCGTCGTCGATGACGACCTTGCCGAACGCGTTGAGTATGGTGAGATGTTCGAACGACAGATTGCCGGCCGGATGCGGTTCCACCGTGATCGACTCGAGATCGGCGTGCACGTCGTCGATCTCGCGCAGCGCCTGGTCGAACACGGCGACGCGGAACAGCGTGGCGCGCCAGTCGGAAATCGCCGCGGCGTTATCGACGAACCAGCGCAAACCGCCCTGCACCTGGTTGAAGGCGCCGATCACCATCATCAGGCCGCCTATCGTCAATTTGCCTTGCAGGTAACCCGGCATGGCGACGATGGTCGGCACCACGATGGCGAACCAGCCGTAACCTGAGGTGATCCACGTGAGGCGTGCCAGCGCGAAGATGTATTCGCGCGTCACTTGCAGCACGTCGCCCAGTGCCTTGTCGAGATTGCGGCGCTCGTTGGCTTCGCCGCGCGACAGCGCCACCGCTTCGGCCTTGTCGTTGACGCGCACCAGTTGGTAACGCAGCTCGGCTTCGCGCGAGTAGCGGCTGGCATCGAGGCCGATCAGGCGGCGGCCGACCAGCCAGGTCAGAAACGAACCGAGCAACGCGTAGAACAGCGCGCACCACACCATGTAGCCGGGTATCGCGATGCGCAGGCCGTCGATGTCGAACGCGACATTGTTGGACAACTGCCACAGCACGCCGATGAAGGTCATCAGCAGGAATACGTTCTGGATGAAGCCGATGCCGAGGCCGGTGGTCGATTCGCACAAGCGGCGTGCGTCTTCCTGCAAGCGCTGGTCGGGATTGGCGCCGACATCGCTGCTGGCTTCCAGCCGGTAAGGCCGGCCGTTGACGAGCCAGACGTCGAGCAGATGATTGGTCAGCCATTCGCGGCTGCGCAGCTTGATGGTTTCCTGCAACCAGGTTTGCGCCACCACCAGCACCAGCAAAAAGGCGACGATGCCGACGAACACCACCAGCTGGTCGCTGATGGCGACCACGTCGCGGCGGCCGATGGCATCGAAGAAGTTGCCGTTCCAGCGGTTCAGCCACACCTGGCCGACCATGTTGAGGATGATGACGACCACGATGGTGGCGAACAACCAGCGGATCACCCGGCCCTGCGGCGACGTGTAGATGCCGTCGCTGAGCATGCGCACTTCGCGCA
>DATJXP010000414.1:0-7216 GCA_035500035.1 Candidatus Acidiferrum sp.
GCGGTCAGGCCCGCGTCATGATCCCGGTCCCGACCCTGACAACTCTCGCCGCCATGCTGGGACTGGAATTGCAAGGTCCCGTTGGTTGTGGTTCGGTTGAAATCCATGGTCTGGCACCGCTGGCGACGGCGGGGCCAAACCAGCTGAGTTTTTATCACAATCCCCGTTATCACGCTGAACTGCGCCAGGCACGTGCGGCTGCGGTAATCCTGCTGCCAGAACATGCGGCAGACTGCCCGGTACCCAGGCTGATCAGCACCAATCCCTATCTGACTTACGCCAGGGCTTCGCACCTGTTCGCGCGTGAACGCGCCGCAGCGGCAGGCATTCATGCTTCGGCAGAGATCGATGCGAGCGCATCCTTGGGCAGTGGTGTCAGCGTGGCGGCCAATGTCGTGATCGGCGCCGGGGCGGTGATCGACGACGGCGTCATCATCGGCGCCAATTGCGTGATCGGCGACGGCTGCCGTATCGGTGCCGGCAGCAGGCTGTATCCGAACGTTACGCTTTATCACGGTGTCGCGTTGGGGCGGCACTGCATCGTCCATTCGGCGACCGTCATCGGTAGCGACGGATTCGGTTTCGCGCGTGCCGGCGGCCGTTATCACAAGATCGCGCAGTTGGGAGGCGTCGCTATCGGGGACGACGTCGAAATCGGCGCCAATACCAGCATCGATCGCGGTGCGCTCGAAGACACCGTGATCGGCGATGGCGTCAAGATCGACAACCAGGTGCAGATCGCCCACAACGTGCGCATCGGTGCCCACACGGTAATCTGCGGTTGCAGCGCAATCGCCGGTAGCTCCACGATAGGTAAAAACTGTACCATTGCCGGAGGCGTCGGCGTGATCAACCATGTGTCGATCTGCGACGATGTCACGGTTACCGCCATGTCGCTGGTCAATCAGGACATCGCCGCTCCGGGAATCTATTCGTCCGGGACCGGACTTGATGACAGCGGCAACTGGCGCCGCAGCATAGTACGCTTCCGCCAGTTGGACGACATGTGGCGTCGTCTGCTCCGTCTCGAAAGAAAGCGGAACGACTGAAAATCACGGAAGGGCGGGATCAACAGGACCAAGGCAGTTTGAACGGGATTACGATTTCATGATGCATATTGACCAAATCAAGGCTTATCTGCCGCAGCGCTATCCTTTCCTGATGGTGGATCGCGTGCTCGAGATCGAGATGGGCAAGCGCATCAAGGCGTATAAAAACGTCACGGTGAATGAAGAGTTCTTCCAGGGCCACTTTCCGCACAAGCCCATCATGCCGGGCGTGATGATCATCGAAGCGCTGGCGCAGGCGGCCGGCGTGCTCGGCTTCAAGAGCCAGGAAAAACTGCCGCGCGACGGTTATCTCTACTATTTCGTCGGTGCCGACAACGTCCGTCTCAAGCGGCCGGTGGTGCCGGGCGATCAACTGATGCTCGAGGCCGAGTTGGTGCTGGTCAAGCGCGGCATCTACAAGTTCGAATGCAAGGCTTCGGTCGATGGCGAACTGGCCTGCGAAGCCACGATTCTGTGCGCAGAACGCAAAGAAGAGTAACGGCACGTTTCCCCAAGGTGAGTTTGCGTAAGCAGCGCCTCTCCCATGAACAACCCGATAATCGATCCTTCAGCCAAGATCGGCGCCAACGTCAAGATCGGTCCCTGGACCATCATCGGACCCGGCGTCGAGATCGGCGACGATTGCGAAATCGCTTCGCACGTCATCATCAAGGGTCCGGCCCGCATTGGCAGCGGCAATCGCATTTTCCAGTTCGCCTCGGTGGGCGAGGATCCGTCCGACAAGAAATTCCACGGCGAACCGACCTGGCTCGAGATCGGCGACAACAACGTGATCCGCGAAGGTGCGACCATCCACCGCGGCACTGAAGTCGGCGGCGGCATCACGAAAATCGGATCCGACAACCTGTTCATGCCCTACACCCATGTCGCGCACGATTGCATCATCGGCAACAACGTCATTTTCTCCAACAACGCCGCCGTCAGCGGCCACGTCGTGGTCGAAGACTGGGCCATCCTTGGCGGCTATGCCGGCGTGTACCAGTTCCTGCGCATCGGCGCCCACAGTTTCATCGGCGCGCAGACGCACGTGAACATGGACGTGCCGGCCTACATCATGGTCAACGGCAATCCGCCGGAAGCCAAAGGCATCAACACCACCGGCCTCGAACGCCGCGGATTCAGCAAGGAAAGCATCCAGTTGCTGCGCAAGGCGTTCAAGATTCTCTACCGCCACGGCAACACGCTCGAAGAAGCGCTGAACGAATTGGAAACGCTGGCGCCGGAAGCGCCGGAAGTCGGCGTGCTGATCGCCTCGGTGCGGGCGTCCACCAAGGGCATTCTGCGCTGATGGCGGCGATCGAGGGAGCGCCGATGCGCATCGGCATCCTGGCCGGCGAAAGCTCCGGCGACATTCTCGGCGCCGGCCTGATGCAGGCACTCAAGGCGCGGCATCCCGATCTCGTGTTCGAAGGCATCGGCGGGCCGCTGATGGAAGCGCACGGTCTGCGCTCGCAAGTCCCGATGGAGCGGTTGTCGGTGATGGGGTTGGTGGAACCGCTGAAGCGGCTGCCGGAACTGTTGCGCATCCGGCGCAAGGTCATCGATCACTTCATCAGCAATCCGCCAGCATTATTCATCGGCATCGATTCGCCCGACTTCAATCTGGACGTCGAGCTCAAGCTGCGCGCAGCTGGCATCAAGACTGTCCACTATGTCAGTCCGTCGGTGTGGGCGTGGCGCCGCCGCCGTGTGCACAAGATCGCGCGCGCGGTCGATCTGGTGCTGACCCTGTTTCCGTTCGAAGCCGATTTCTATCGCCAGCATGACGTCAACGTGTGCTTCGTCGGCCATCCGTTGGCGGATGCAATTCCGCTGGCTCCGGACCGGCAAGCCGCGCGCAACGAGCTGCGGCTGCAAACCGACGGCAAGGTGCTGGCGCTGCTGCCCGGCAGTCGCGTCAGCGAAGTATCGCGGCTGGGGCCGCCATTCCTGCAAGCGGCCAGCCTGATGGTGGCGAAAGATCCTGCGCTCACCGTGTTGTTGCCGTGCGCGAATGCCGCTTGTCGCGCAGTGCTGCAACAAGCACCAGAGTGGTCCGTGCTCGAGCGAAGCGGCCATCTGCGCGTGTTCGACGGCCAATCGCGGCTGGCGATGCAGGCGGCCGATGGCGTGCTGCTGGCGTCCGGCACCGCCACGCTGGAAGCATTGCTGTTCAAATTGCCGATGCTGGTGTGCTACCGCATGGCGCCGTTGTCGTACGCGATCATCTCGCGGTTGCTGAAAGTGCCGTATTTTTCGCTGCCCAATCTGCTGGCCGGCGAAAAGCTGGTGGATGAACTGGTGCAGGACCAGGTGCAACCCGCGATACTCGCCAGCCAGATGCGGCAACTGCTGGCGGCCGGCAGCCAGAATGTCTTGCAGCAACGTTATCTCGCCATCCACCAGGCGTTGCGGCGCCAGGCCAGCGAGCGGGCCGCCGATGCGGTGCTGGCACTGACATGAAACAGTCGGAGCTGGTGTTTGCCGCCATCGAACGAGCGGATCGTCTGATCGCCGGCGTCGATGAAGTAGGGCGCGGCCCGCTGGCGGGAGACGTGGTGGCGGCTGCCGTTATTCTCGATCCACAGCGTCCCATCGCAGGACTGGCGGATTCCAAGCAATTGTCCGAACACAAGCGCGAACAGCTCTATCCGTTGATTGTCGCCAATGCCAAGGCGTGGGCGGTGGCGCGCGCCACGGTCGCAGAAATCGATACGCTCAATATCCTGCAGGCCAGCTTGCTGGCGATGACGCGGGCGGTAACGGCGTTGTCGGTACAACCACAGTTCGTCTATGTCGATGGCAATCGTTGTCCGAAGTGGCGCTATGCCAGCGAGGCCATCGTCAAAGGCGACAGTCGCATCGCCGAGATCGCCGCTGCGTCCATCCTGGCCAAGGTGACGCGGGATCGCGAACTGGTTGCACTCGATGGTTTGTATCCCGGTTATGGCCTGGCCCGGCACAAAGGCTATCCGACTGCCGACCACCTGCAGGCGCTGTCCAGCCTTGGCGTGACACCCATCCACCGCCGCAGCTTTGGCCCGGTCGCCGAGGTGTTGCGTCGGGCGGAGGCTGCGGGTAGTTTGACCCGCTGATGTCTGGTCTTTTCTCCGGCGGCAACCACTGTTCATGAGCAGCAAACCCGGCTTCGTCCATCTCAGGCTCCACTCCGAATATTCGGTCGTGGACAGCCTGATTCGCATCAAGCCGCTGGCGGCACTCGTGGCGGAGCTCGGCATGCCGGCCATTGCCATTACCGACCAGACCAACCTGTTTGCATTGATCAAGTTCTACACCACGGCCAACGGCAAGGGCATCAAGCCGATTTGCGGCTGCGACCTGTTGATTGCCGAGGACGACAACCCCGACCAAATGTCGGTACTGGTGCTGCTGGTCAGGAATCTGCAAGGGTACCGCAACCTGGTGCAGTTGATTTCGCGGGCGCATCTGCAGGGCCAGGTACGCGGCAACATCACGGTGAAGCGCTCGTGGCTCGAAGGGCACACCGACGGGCTCATCGCGCTTTCCGGCGCCGGTAAAGGCGATGTCGGCCAGGCGCTGCTGGCCAATGACGTCACGCTGGCAACGTCGCTGCTGGCGCAATGGCAACGGCTGTTTCCAGACAGCTACTATCTCGAACTGCACCGCACTGGCCGTCCCGGCGACAGCGAGCACGTGACACGCGCCGTCGAATTGGCGCTGGCCACGGGCACTCCAGTAGTCGCCACCAACGACGTGCGCTTCCTGAAGCAAAGCGATTTCGAAGCGCATGAAGTGCGGGTGTGCATCAACGAGCGCCGCACGCTCGACGATCCGCGGCGGCCGCGCAACTACTCCGAGCAACAATATTTGCGCAGCGCCGTGGAAATGCAGGAATTGTTCAGCGACCTGCCGGAAGCGCTGGAAAACACGGTCGAAATCGCCAAACGCTGCAATCTCGAATTGAAACTGGGCTCGGTCAGCCTGCCGAAATACCCGGTGCCGGCCGGCATGACGATAGAACAATTCTTCCGCGCCGAGAGCGAAAAAGGCCTCGCCGAACGGTTGGCCAAGCTGTACGACAAAACGCGGCCGGACTATGCCGCCATCGAGCAGCGCTATCGCGACCGGCTCGAGTTCGAGCTCGGCATCATCAACCAGATGAAGTTTCCCGGTTACTTCCTGATCGTGATGGAGTTCATCCAGTGGGCCAAGGACAACGGCATTCCGGTCGGGCCGGGCAGGGGTTCGGGCGCCGGCTCGCTGGTGGCGTATGCGCTGAAGATCACCGATCTCGATCCGCTCGCGTACGACCTGCTGTTTGAACGTTTTCTCAATCCCGAGCGTGTGTCGATGCCCGACTTCGACATCGACTTCTGCATGGATGGCCGCGACCGCGTGATCGAACATGTCGCTGCGTTGTATGGCGTCGAAGCGGTATCGCAGATCATCACCTTCGGCACCATGGCGGCCAAGGCCGTGGTGCGCGACGTTGCGCGCGTGCAGGGCAAGCCGTATTCGCTGGCCGACAAACTGTCCAAGCTGATTCCGTTCGAAGTCGGCATGACGCTGGAAAAGGCGCGCAAGGACGAGCCGCTGCTGGTGGAATTCCTCGCTGCCGACGACGAAGCGCAGGAAATCATGGAAATGGCGGAACAGTTGGAAGGGCTGGTGCGCAACATCGGCAAGCATGCCGGCGGCGTGGTGATCGCGCCGGAAAAACTCACCGACTTCACGCCGCTGTACTGCGACGAAACCGGCGGCAACCCGGTGACCCAGTTCGACAAGAACGACGTCGAGAGCGCGGGCCTGGTCAAGTTCGACTTTCTCGGCCTGCGCACGCTGACCATCATCGACTGGGCGGTGAAGATGATCGCCACCGCCTACCCGGATCAGCCGCCGCTCGATATCACCCGGCTGCCGCTCGACGATTCCAAGGTGTTCGCCGTGCTGGAAAAAGGCGAATCCTCCGCCGTGTTCCAGCTTGAATCGCGCGGCATGAAGGACCTGATGAAGCGGCTCAAGCCGAGCAACTTCGAAGACATCATTGCGCTGGTGGCGCTGTTCCGCCCCGGTCCGCTCGGCTCCGGCATGGTGGATGACTTCATCGACCGCAAGCACAAGAAAAAAGCGGTCAGCTATCCGCATCCCGATCTCGAGCCGGTGTTGAAGAACACCTACGGCGTCATCCTGTACCAGGAACAGGTGATGCAGATCGCGCAGGTGCTGGCCAGCTACACGCTCGGCGGCGCCGACATGCTGCGCCGTGCCATGGGCAAGAAAAAGCCGGAAGAAATGCAGAAGCAGCGCGACGTGTTCCTCAAGGGTGCTGCCGACCGCAGCATCGATGCCGGCACTGCCTCCACCATTTTCGATTTGATGGAGAAGTTCGCCGACTACGGTTTCAACAAGTCGCACTCGGCTGCCTATGCGCTGGTGTCGTACCAGACGGCGTGGCTCAAGTGTCATTACCCGGCGCACTTCATGGCGGCGGTGCTGACCGCCGACATGCAGCATACCGACAAGGTGGTGGTGATGGTGGAAGAGTGCCGCCGCATGGGACTCAAGGTGCAACCGCCGGACATCAACCAGGGCAGCTTTACCTTTACCGTCAACAAGGCTGGGCAGATCGTCTATGGCCTCGGCGCCATCAAGGGGCTCGGCGAAGGGCCGATCCAGAACCTGATCAAGGCGCGTGAAGCCGGCGGCGAGTTCAAGGACCTGTTCGATTTCTGCAAGCGGGTCGATCTCGGGCTCGTCAACAAGCGGGCGATCGAGGCGTTGATCCGCGCCGGTGCCTGCGACGGCTTTGGCGCCGACCGCGCACTGTTGCTGGCGGCAATGGGCGAAGCGGTGCAGACCGCCGAGCAGAACAGCCACATGCAGCGGAGCGGCGTCGGCGATCTGTTCGGCGAGACCATCACGCCGGTGCAGAGTGGCGACGTCTACGCCAATTTCCGCTCGGTGCGGCCGTGGAGCGAACACCGTCGCTTGCAGGAAGAAAAGGAAACCCTCGGTCTTTATTTATCCGGTCATCCGATCTCGGCGCATCTGCCTGAACTGGCGGGTTTCGTGCGTAACCGCATCAACAACCTGAAGGCCGAGAAAGGCACGCAGCTGATCGCCGGCCTCGTGCACGACGTGCGCCAGATCAAGAGCAAGCGCGGCGATGCGATGGCGGTGGTCAC
>DATJXP010000415.1:0-6897 GCA_035500035.1 Candidatus Acidiferrum sp.
GCCTGGTGTTCGTCGGCCGTAACGATGGCCGCCTGACCGCGCTCGACAGCAGTAATGGCAAGAAGCTGTGGGAGTTCGCTGCGGGTCCCGTCGGCATGAACTCGCCGGTCACCGTGTTTTCGCAACAAGGCAAACCCTATGTGCTCGCCTACCAGGCCGGCAACCTGCTCGGGGGCACCAAGCACGGTGACGACGTATGGCTGTTCGGCCTCGACGGCAAACTGGATCCGCCGCCGAAAGACACCGGCCCCAAAGCGGCAGCACCAGTGGCGATGGCGGCCGGTGAAGCGAATCTTGCTGCCGGCAAGCAGCAGTTCGACACCGTCTGTAGCGCCTGCCACGGCAACGACGGCAAGAGCGGCCACGGCGGTGCCGACCTGACGGTGAGCAAGCTCGATCTGCAGAAGATTGCCGAGACCATCGCCAACGGCCGCAACTCGATGCCGGCGTTCGCCAGCGTGTTCAAGCCGGACCAGTTGCGCGATGTCGCCAATTACGTCAGCAAGACGATAGTAAAGAATAAATAGAAGACTAAATGGGCTAAATGGGGTCAGAGCCCATTTCGAATGTTAAGAAAAATCTTAATATTGAAAATGGGCTCTGACCCCATTTACCGCCCCATTTACCGCTTTAATCCACCTGCTGCAGTTTGCGCAGCGAACGCAGCAAGGCTTCCAGTTCAGCCGCCGAAAACAGCGCGCGCAACTTGCGTTCGTGTTTGTCGATGCGCGCCTTGAGCTTGACCAGCATCGCCTGCCCGGCCAGCGTCAGTTTGAGTTCCTGCCGGCGCCGATCGACGCTGGAACGTTCGCGCGTGATCAGCTTGCGCTCTTCCAGACGGTCGGTCATCGCCATCATGGTGGCGCGGTCCATGCCGAGCGCGGTGGCCACCGCCACTTGCGACACGCCGGGATTGGCGTGGATCAGCCACAGGATGGCCGTCTGCTTCTGTGTCATCTCCAGTCCATCGACCGCGCGCAGGTAATCGCGGTGCACAGCGCCCTGCGCCCGGCGCAAGTGATAGCCGAATAGCGCGTCGAGCTGGCCGAATTCGAGCGCCGCTTCGATTTCGGATTGTTTCACTGGTTTGAGATTGGTACGGCGCGACATCGACTGGGGTTCCTGGCGAAAGTGGCCGCACTGTACTGGCTTGCCCCGATGGCGGCAACTCCATAGTATGCGTGGCAAACAATTATCAGAACGAGGTGCCGCAACCGGCGCGCAAGGAGGGGACATGCCGGCACGCAACCGCATTCTCGCCATCGCCACACTGGCCTGCACCATCGCTTGCTCGCAAGCCGGGGCGCAACCCAGCGCCGGCCGTGGCGCGCCCGATCCGCTGATCCCTGCCAACATCGTCGGCTCCGAAGGCAAGGGCTATTTCACCGGCGCCGGCATTCCACCCGACAACAAACCCATCGTCGCTGCCCGCGACGGAGCAGTGCCGGCCGGCATCACGCCGCTGGCGAAGGACATTTTCTCGACCAAGGATTTTTACCAGGACAAGGCGCTGTGGACCGACAAGCGCTACTACCGTTGTAACTCGGCCGTTGGCCTCGAGCAGATATGGGGCGCGTACGAAGTGCCGCTGATCGGCAACGATCCGCCGCGCACAGCGGCGTGGGGTTACTGCGACCGCGACTATCCGCGCGAACAGATCGTCAGCCCGTACCAGTTCACCACGGCGAAGGCACACTACGAAGCCTTGTTGGCGGAAGCGAAAGCCCGGGGCGGCCCCAGCAAGTACACGATGGCGACGGTGCCCGACTGGAACGGCAAGTATGCGCGCCAGCGCGACAAGCGCGGCGCGTGGTTCAACGGCGCCATCCTGCAGATTCCCACCTATCTCTCGCTGTTGACGCCGGAGTATCAGCAACGCTTCGTGCAGCAGATGTATCACTATGCCGGCGACAACAGTGCGCAATGGCCAGGTTCGTACTGCTGGCCGGAAGGCTTCATGCGCCGACTCGCACAATACGGCGGCGCCACTGTCGAACTGATGGTGACGCCCGACTTCGTGCTCGACATGCGCAATGCCGCCAAGACGCTGGTGACGCAAATTCACATCGGCCGCAGTTTCGACGAAAGCGGTGCCGTGCCGCGGCTCGGCCCCGACGTGCCGCAGTGGTTCGGCGACACCATCGGCTTCTGGGACGGCGAAGCGCTGATCACGTGGACCTCGAACATCCAGGGCTGGATCTCGCACGGCGGCTTCGAGTTCAGCAACAAGTTGCAGTCAGTGGAAATCTACACGCCGAGGAAGGATCAGGCCGGCAAGCTGATCGGGATACATCACGAAGTGGTGCTGTACGATCCCGACGCGCTGGCGCAGCCGGTACGCATCGTCCATCAACTCGACAAACAGAGTGCGCTCAACGGCGGCGAGCCGTTCCCGATCATGGAATGCATCCCGCAGAGTTTCCCGGTCGATGGCCACACCACGCCGATGGCCCCGGGCCAGACTTTCGAATACCGCGTGCCCGACATCTTCGGCCGGCCGTGGGCCGACATCTGGCAGCGTTACCATGAACAGGGCATGCAGCGTCCGAACGAGAAAAAAGGCCGTTTTGGCATTTGAGCTTCACGACAACCGGAGAAAAGCAATGAAACAGCCCGGATCGAAACAGTTGTTGGCAGGCGCGCTGGCGACAACGCTGCTGACGCCGCTTGCGCACGCGCATCACTCGTTCGCGATGTACGACAGCAACAAGATCTACGTGATGACCGGCATCGTCACCCGCCTCGACCCCAATCCCAATCACCTGCAGGTTTTCGTCGCCCCGCTCAATAACGAACGCACGGAAGTACTCAAGGACGACAAGGGCGAGCCGGTGGTGTGGGCCATCGAGATGCGATCGGCCGGAGAAGAAGCGCGCCACGGCATCACCGTCAACGCCTTCCCGCGCGGTTCCATCGTCAGCATCGGCTTCCATCCGCTGCGCAACGGTTTTCCCGGCGGCGGCCGCGGCAAGAACGGTTTTTTCAAATGCCCGGACGACACGCCACCGGCCGCCGGCAAACACTGCGACAGCGTGCCCGGCAGCAAACTCTATGGCGAAGGCGGTTTGACGCCGACCGAGCCGATGCCAAAGCAAGCGGCGCCTAAACCGTAAATGGGGTCAGAGCCCATTTACTTTATTAAGATCGAAGTGGCCGGATTTATTGATGGCTGCTTCTTAACATAAGAAATGGGCTCTGACCCCATTTAACGACCGGGTCTTTTCCATATGTCAGTCGCCGCCACGATTTTTCGTTCCCTGTTGCTGGTTACCACGTTGGTGTTCGCGCTGCCGTGCGCGCATGCCGCTGAGGCCGATGCGCGTGCCAATTGCCTGGCGCTGGCGAAAACTGCAGCGCCAAACTTTCGGGTCGACACTGCCGAGTGGGTCGCCGCTGGCAACCTGGCGTCCGGCCCCAACGGCGCCACCACGCCGGTGCCGGCGCATTGCCTGTTTCGCGTCACGCTGGACCCGCGCACGGCCGACATCCCCGACATGAGTTACGGCATCGGCCTCGAGCTCCGCTTGCCGCTGCAGTGGAGCGGCCGCCTGCTGTTCCAGGGCGGCGGCGGACTCAACGGTGTGCTGATCCCTGCGCTGGGCCCGGTCAGCGGCGCGCCGTCGGCGCTGCAACGTGGCTTTGTCGTGGTCTCCACCGACGGCGGGCATCGCGGTCGCAACAACATCGACTCGCGCTTCGGTGTCGATCAACAGGCCAAGCTGGATTTCGGCTACGTCGCCGTGCAGCGCGGCGTGCGCGAAGCGAAGGCGCTGATCGATCGCTACTACGGCAAACGTCCGCAGTACACCTACTTCATGGGCTGCTCCACCGGCGGCCGCGAAGGCATGATGGCGGCGCAGAATTCACCGATGGAGTTCGATGGCATCGTCGCCGGCAACCCGTCGTGGAATCTCACCAAGGTGGCGATGAACCAGGTGTGGAGCCTGCAGACGGTGACGAAGATCGCGCCGAAAGGCGCTGACGGCAAACCGCAGCTGTCGGCGGCGTTCACCGATACCCAACTGCAAGCGGTAGCCAATGCAGTGCTGAAACAATGCGATGCACTGGACGGGCTTGCCGACGGCATGATCAACGATTTCAAAGCCTGCAAGTTCGATCCCGCCTCGCTGCAATGCGGCACCGGCACCAACAAGGACCCGCAACAATGCCTGAGCCCGGCACAAGTCGGCGCGTTGAAGGACATCACCGGCGGCGCGCGCAATTCGCGTGGCGAATCACTGTATGGCTCGACCCCGTACGACACCGGCATCGCACAACCGGCGTGGCGCGGCATGCACCTCGGCACCGGCAACAATCCACCGGCCAATGCCACGTTGGGCCGTGACACGCTGCGTTTGTTTTCGCTGACGCCGCCGCAGCCAGAGCTCGATCCGCTGGCGTTCAATTTCGACACCGCAGTGGCTGCCACCGCCGAAACCGCCGCCATCAACGATCCGACCGGCGTGCTGCACAGCAGTTTCGTCAGCCATGGCGGCAAGCTGATCGTTTATCACGGCCTCAGTGACCAGGCGATGTGGACCGGTGCGCTGACCGGTTGGTACGACAAACTGTTGCCGCGCGATGCGAAGGGTCCGCAAGCATGGGCACGGCTGTTCCTGGTCGCCGGCATGACGCATTGCGGCGGCGGGCAATCGACCGACGAGTTCGACCTGCTGACGGCGATCATGGACTGGGTCGAACACGACAAGGCGCCGGATCGCGTCAGCGCCAGCGGCAAGGCCTTCCCCGGCGTGACGCGGCCGCTGTGTCCGTATCCGAAAGTCGCACGCTACGACAGCGGCGACGTCAAAGACGAAACAAGCTTCTCCTGCCGCGAATGAGTAAATGGGGTCAGAGCCCATTTACTTTATTAAGATCGAAGTGCCTGTTTTGATTGATTACTGCTTCTTAACATAAGAAATGGGCTCTGACCCCATTTAGGGTTACTTCAGGCTTTTACTGGCGAACGACCACTTGCTGTCCTTGCACAGCCCGCAGTCCTTGCCGAGGAAATACTTCGCCGCGTCCTTGTCGCCGCGCAGCGTCCAGTCGAGCCAGTGCACTGCCGTCTGCGCCGCCAGACCACCGTTGGGTTTGTTGTAGCTGCCGCCATGGCCGACGCCGAGCAGGTTGGCCACTGCCACTGGTACCTGATCGATGCGCTGGTAATCGTCCATGCCGTTTTTATAGGCGATGTCGGTGTCGCCGCCGAGGATGTAAATGGTTGGCGTGTGGATCTTCTTCAACGCATCCTTGCTCAGATTCATTTCCGACGACATCGCGCCGGCCGGCGGGCCGTCGTTGAAAATGCCGGTGTTCTGCAGCACCAGCGTCTTGATACGCGGATCGCCGGCCACTGCCAGCGCCTGCACGCCGCCGCAGCTATAGCCCGACACGGCCACTTGGTTGACATCGATGCGGCCGAAATACGGACTGCCGCTGCGCTGGTTTTCCTGCAGCGCCCAGTCGATGGCTTCCGTCAGCTGCGCCGCCTTCGTGCGCGATGCCGGCAGTTGGCCCGGGGCCGGCGCTGGTTGCTGCGCACGTGGCGCCGCGCCAGGACCGCTCGATATCCTGCCGTTGGCAATCACGAGATAACCGTGCGAGGCCAACTCCAGCAGATGGAACCGGCTGCTGGCGGCATCGTCGGAACAGCCGCCATTACCCCACACAACGACGCCGAGCTTCATGCTGCCGAGCGCTGCGAGATCCTTGGGCCGGTACACCACGTGCTCCGGCAACGACGCCACTGCTTCCTTCATGGCCGGAAACCGGCCGGTGCCGACTGGGTCGGGCTGTTTGTTGAGCTCTTCCATTTCCTTCAGCATCGCCTGTTGCTCAGGCGACGGTGCTGGCGCCTGTGCCTGCAGCAACGAGCTGGCACAGGTGGCGAACAGCAAGGTGGCAGCGGTGCGAGTAAGGCGGGCGGACAATAGCGGCGTGATCATCGGTATCCCTCAGTTATGGTTATCAAGGCCGGGTTGCACTGCTCGACCGCGGCGTTATAGGCTCGGCACAACAATTGTTTGCGCTACTTACAATAACATGACGATGGGCAACAAGGGGAAGCGATTGCGCGAGGTCCGCCGCTGGCTGCTGTTGTTGCTGCTGCCCGGGCCTGTCGCGCTGGCACAGACTGCATCGACTGCCAACTCTTGGTGGGCGCCTGGCGACGGGCGCGTACTGCCCGCCTTCACCGAGTACGCCGATGCGCTCGGCAAACTCGGCCTCGTCAACACGGGCGGTGACATCGCCACCAAGGGTCACCCCTTCTTCGAGCCGCTCGGCACCAATGGCCGCGCCTGCGTGACTTGTCATCAACCCTCGGATGCGATGTCGGTGTCGGTCGCCACCATACGCCAGCGCTGGCAAACCACGCACGGCAGCGATCCGCTGTTCGCGCCGATCGACGGCCAGAACTGCCCGCACCTGCCACGCGCCGACGAAGCGTCGCACTCGTTGTTGTTGCAACGCGGCCTGTTCCGCGTCGCACTGCCGTGGCCGCCGCGCGATGCCAGTGGCAACACCGTCACGCCCGAGTTCACCATCGAAGTGGTACGCGATCCCACCGGCTGCAACACGCATGCGGTTTACGGCATCGACGGCGAGCGCCACGAAATTTCGGTGTATCGACGACCGCGGCCGGCGATCAATCTGCGCTACGTCACTGCTTCGAAGTTCGGCGTCACGCCGTTCATCGGCAAGACCGGCATGCTGGCCGCCACCGATCCTGACACCGGCCAGCCGGTCAACATGAACATGATGGCCGATGCGCGCGTCGTCACCTTGAAGGCACAGGCACAGTCCGCCGCGCACGATCACATGCAAGTGGCGCAGCCGCTGAGTGTGGCGCAACTGCAGCGCATCGAGAGTTTCGAACTGCAACTGTACGGCGCG
>DATJXP010000416.1:0-4709 GCA_035500035.1 Candidatus Acidiferrum sp.
CGACAGTCGTCCCGGCGACAACCTGTACACCGATTCGTTGGTGGCGCTGAATCCCGACACCGGCAAGCTGGTGTGGCATTACCAGTTCACGCCGCACGACGAAATGGATTACGACGCCACCCAGGTGCCAGTGCTGGCCGACATCACCTGGCAGGGTAAGCCGCGCAAGGTGGTGATGACGGCGAACCGCAACGGCGTGTTCTACGTGATCGACAGAACCAACGGCCAGTTCCTGCTGGGCAGGCCGTTTGTCGCGGTCAACTGGATGAAAGGTTTCGATGAAAAAGGCCGGCCGATCCGCGCGCTGGCGCCGAGCGAGCAGGGCACTTTCATCATGCCGAACAACCAGGGCGCCACCAACTGGTATCCGCCGTCGTACAGTCCGCAGACCGGCTTCTTCTATATACCGAGTTGGATGGATACCTACTCGGTGTACACCAAGCGACCGGTAACGTACACGGAAGGGCAGCAATACATCGGCGCCTATCCGACGATGGCGATGCCGGCGTTGAGCGTGAAGCCGGTGAACCAACGCACGCATGAAGAAGGCTACGGCGCGATCCAGGCGGTGAATCCGCAGACCGGCGACATCGCCTGGCGCTTCGAGATGAGCGACGTCACCGACAGCGGCGTGCTCAGCACCGCCAGCAACCTGGTGTTCGCCGGTGGCCGCGAAGGTTTCTTCTACGCACTCGATGCGCAAACCGGCAAGGAACTGTGGCGCGCCAATCTCGGCGGTCAGGTGGCCTCGGGGCCGATCAGCTACCAGATCAACGGCAAGCAGTACATTGCCGTGTCTGCCGGCGCCGGCCTGTTCGTGTTCGCTCTTGAATAAACCCACGGTGCCAGAACCGGAGTCACCGACGTCACAGGTCAAGGCCAATCGCGGCGAGTGACTCCGATTTATTAACCCGTTCTTGATCCTATCCCTACCCGGAAACCGCCCCGGCTTCCGATAATGTCCCGCTACCCGCAATTGGGCGTGGTTTTTGCAATTTCCCGGTAAAGCCTGTATTGAGTGCACGGGAAACCCGGTTCTGCACCAACACAAGGCGGTAGAAGTGTTGTGTTGGTGCATGCTTAAGGCGGACATCGTGAGTGGATGCAGTGCAGCAGGTTCCGATCTCCTGGCAGCGGCGGGGCTGGACCGCTTGTTGCGCAGCCAGGGCATCGCTAGCGAGTACATCGAATTTTCCGGCAACGTTGCTCATATCAGTAATGCCAATCGACTGCGCATATTGAACTGCATGGGGCTGCGCCCGGGTTGCGCCGCCGAGCTCGATGCAATGCTGAAGCAGCGCGAAGCGCTGCAGCAGTCGCGCCTGCTGCCCCCGGTTTACCTGTTGGCGCCCGAGCAGACCGAAGTGCGGTTGAACCTCGCTGCCTTCCAGCGCAACGAACCGCTGCAGTGGCAGTTGCAGCACGAGACCGGCCGCATGCAAAACGGCAAGCTCGCCGCCGCCGATCTGCTGGCTGCCAATGGCTCGCTCAAATTCGGCATGTTGTCGCCGGGTTATCACACGCTGGTGCTGCAACAAGGCCAGCATCACGGCAGCACGTTGTTGATCGTCGCGCCCGCGCGCTGCTGGCAACCGCCGGCGATTGCCGCCGGCAAGAAGGTCTGGGGTTTGTCGGTGCAGTTGTACAGCGTGCGTTCCGAGCGCAACTTCGGCATCGGCGATCTAACCGACCTGCGCGCAGTGGTGAAGACGGCGGCGCAACAGGGGGCCGATTTCGTGTTGCTGAACCCGCTGCATTATCTCGATCTGCGCTATCCCGACAACGCCAGTCCGTACAGTCCGAGCGATCGCCGCTTTCTCAACCCGCTCTATCTCAGCCTGCCTGCGTGCGAAGACTTCGCCGCCGACGAAGTGCAGGCGGCGTTTTTGCAGGATGGCCACGAATTCCGCTGCGATGCGCTGCGCAAGGCCGAGTTCGTCAACTACGCCGGCGTCGCGGCGGTGAAGCTGCCGCTGCTGGCGCTGATGTACCGCCAGTTCATGCGCAGCTTGCAGAATTCACAGCGTCATCACCGCTTCCGCCAATTCTGTCTCGACGGTGCGCTGGCATTGGCCGATTTCGCGCGCATGCAGGCCACGCTGGCGATCCGCCCGGAACCGGAATTTGCCGACGCCGGCTTTCATCTGTATTTGCAGTGGTTGTGCGCCGAGCAGCTCGCGGTTTGTCAGCGCGAAGCGGCCGATCACGGCATGGTATTGGGGCTGGTGCGCGATCTTGCGGTGGGCTCGAGCAGTGACGGTTGCGAAGTGCAGAGCAATCCAGGCCTGTTCTGTCTCGATGCGCGCGTGGGAGCACCGCCGGATTACTACAATCCGCTTGGCCAGAACTGGGGTTTGCCGCCACTGTTGCCGGAGGCACTGGTACAGCAGCGCTTCGGTCATTTCATCAGCCTGCTGCGCAGCAACATGCAGCACTGCGGCGCGCTGCGCATCGACCACGTGATGGCATTGATGCGGCTGTGGTGGTGTCCCAACGATGCCGGCAACGGCGAAGGTGCCTACGTGCATTACCCGGTTGACGTGATGTTCGCGATCCTGCGGCTCGAGAGCGTGCGCAACCGCTGCCTCGTCATCGGCGAAGATCTCGGCGTGGTGCCGCCGGAGATCCGCGGCTACCTCGATCCGGCCGCGATCTATTCCAACTGCGTGTTCTATTTCGAGCGTTACGACGGTTGGCATTTCCGCAAACCCGAGCATTACAAGGCGCAGGCGTTGGCGATGATCGCCAATCACGATTCGCCGCCGCTGCGTTGTTGGTGGGACCGGCTCGACGTGCCGCTGCGGCGCAAGCTGGGCCTGCTCGTCAGCGACGACGCCATGCGGCAGGAACTCGAACATCGCCAGGGCGAGAAAGGCCAGGTGCTGCAGTGGCTGGACGAGCAGGGGTTGTTGCCGGCGTCATGGCAGGATCGCAAGGTAGAGCGGCCGCTCGATGCGGTGCTGACGGCAGCGGTGGTGCGCGCCTGCGGCCGCAGTGCGTCGCAGTTGGTGTCGTTGCAGCTCGACGATCTTGCCGCCGCCGACACTCCGGTCAACGTGCCCGGCACCAGCAGCGAATATCCCAATTGGCGCCGCAAGCTGGCGGCACCGCTCTCGGCGGTATTTGCCGATGCCGGCGCGCAGGCGATGCTGCAATCGCTGGCACAGGAGCGGCCGCGATGAACCACGCGTTGCTGCTCGATCCTGCCGATCTCTACCTGTTCAACAGCGGTACGCAGGAACAACCGTGGCGTTTGCTCGGCGCCAACCATCGCGTGCGTGACGGCGTTGCCGGTGTCTTGTTCGCCGTGTGGGCGCCGAATGCATCAAAGGTGGCGCTGGTCGGCGATCACAATGGCTGGGACGGTCGCGTCGATCCGATGCAACCGCAGGCGTCGAGTGGCATCTGGGCCATCTTCAAGCCCGGCATGCAGAGCGGCACCCGCTACAAGTACGAATTGCACGACAAGCATGGCCATTTGCTGCCGCTGAAGGCCGACCCTTACGCGCAGCAGATGGAACGGCCGCCGGCGACGGCATCGCTGGTGCCGGCACCGTCGGCACACCGCTGGCAGGATGGCGAATGGTTGCAACGGCGCGCGCACTCCACCACGCACGATGCGCCGGTCAGTATCTACGAAGTCCACGCCGGATCCTGGCGCCGTCACGACGGCTGGCGCCAGTACGATTGGCGCGAGCTGGCGGCGACCTTGCTGCCGTACGTGAAAGAGCAGGGCTTCACCCATTTGCAACTGATGCCGGTCAGCGAGTTTCCGTTCGAAGGCTCGTGGGGTTATCAGCCGCTCGGCCTATATGCGCCGACCAGCCGCTTCGGTACGCCCGACGATTTCCGCGCATTCGTCGATGCCGCCCATCAGCTCGGCCTCGGCGTCTTGATGGATTGGGTGCCGGGGCATTTTCCTACCGACGAGCACGGCCTCGCGCGGTTCGACGGTACCCACTTGTACGAACACGCCGATCCGCGCCAGGGGTTCCACCCCGACTGGAACACCTGCATCTTCAATTACGACCGCTGCGAGGTGCAGAGCTACCTGCTCGGCAATGCGCTGTACTGGCTCGACGAATACCACATCGACGGCCTGCGCTTCGATGCGGTGGCTTCGATGTTGTATCTCGATTACAGCCGCAACCACGGTGAATGGATTCCCAATCCCTACGGCGGCCGCGAAAATCTCGGCGCGCTGGCGCTGCTGCGCGCGATCAACACCCGCGCTTACCGCCAGCATCCCGGTATCCTGATGGTGGCGGAAGAATCGACAGCATGGCCCGGTGTCACCCACAACGCGGCCTACGGCGGACTCGGCTTCGGCTACAAATGGAACATGGGGTGGATGAACGACACGCTGCGCTATCTCGGCCGCGAGCCGATCCATCGCCGCTATCACCACAACGAATTGACGTTCAGCCTGCTGTATTCGTTCAGCGAGAATTTCATCCTGCCGCTCAGTCATGACGAAGTGGTGCACGGCAAGCGCTCCATCCTCGAGCGCATCCCGGGCGACGATGCGCAGAAGTTCGCCACGCTGCGCTGCTACCTGGCGTTCATGTGGGCGCATCCGGGCAAGAAGCTGGTGTTCATGGGTAGCGAGTTCGCCCAGCGCGATGAATGGGGCCATGACCGCAGCATCGATTGGCACCTGTTGCAGTACGCGCCGCATCGGGGCATGCAAACCCTCGTGCACGATCTCA
>DATJXP010000417.1:0-4160 GCA_035500035.1 Candidatus Acidiferrum sp.
GTTCATACGCGCGTTGCGGCAAACGACCAGCGACTTGATACGTGCCGTCGTCGAGGGTGCGATGTTGCGGTTGCGTCCGGTACTGATGACGGCACTGGTGGCCAGCCTCGGATTCATCCCGATGGCGTTCAACACCGGGACCGGCGCTGAAGTGCAGCGACCGCTTGCCACCGTTGTGATAGGCGGTATCGTGTCTTCGACGCTGCTCACGTTGTTGGTTTTGCCGGTTTTGTATTGGCTTGCGCATCGCGCCGATAAAGGGTTGGAGAAAGCAAAAATCCGGCTGTTAAGTGGCGTTAAGCTCGATCATGACAAAAGCGAGGATGTGGCCGATTAACGTTAGTTTTTGCTTGTGTCGGTCGGCAAAGTGACGACAATACCGCGTTAATAACTTTGCCAAGTCGGCGATTTGCCAGCAAAAAAGGCCAAAAAGCCTTGCCATGATCAGCACTGACGAACTGAAAAGCCTCTGCGACCGCATCGTCAAAAGCGGCGAGTTGGGGCGCTCCCGCACCTATGCCGCCATCCTGGATTACCTGGCGGAACATGCCGTTGCCGGCACCGTGCCGAAGGAAATCAGCATCGCCATCGATGTGTTGGGGCGCGAACCCGATTTCGACGTGGGCAAGGACTCCATCGTCCGCGTCCACATCTACCACCTGCGCAACAAGCTCAATACCTATTTCGCCCGCATGGGGCAGCAGGAGAAATACCGCCTCGAAATTCCCAAGGGCCAGTACGTGCTGGCGATTACCGAGAATGGTGCTGCAACGGCCGAGCCTGCGGCGTCTCCGGCTGAACCGGCGGCAACGCCGTCGCCGGACCAACCGGCGCGCCGCATCAATTACACGCCGTGGCTGGCGGCACTGGCCTTCGTGATCCTGGGGCTGGGCTGGCTGAGCCGGCTCGACCAGCCGAAGCCGGAGGTCAATCCTTTTTTCGCCAGCAAGCTGTGGCAGCCGCTGCTCGACGACAACACGCCGGTGCTGGTGCTGGTTGGCGATTACTACATCATGGGCGAGCAGGACAAGAACGGTAACGTGCGGCGCATGGTGCGCGAGTTCGACATCAATTCGCCCACGGAGTTGGCCGAGGCGCAAGCGAAGGGAGAAGCCGCCAACTATCGCAATCTCGAGCTCGGCTACGCCCCTACCAGCATTCCGAAAGCGCTGGCGCAGGTGATGAAGGTGTTCGGCGCGCAGTCGGGCAGGGTCAAGGTGAAGATGATGTCGGATCTGCGCACCACCGATCTCGTCGGCAATCACATCATCTATCTGGGTTTGATCAGCGGTCTGCGCAGCCTCAACGACTTGATGTTCGCCAATTCCGGGCTGGCGATCGGCGATACCTATGACGAGCTGATCAATCTCGATGACGACACCTCGTACAACAGCAGTTCGGGGTTGTCGGTGGGTTCGAACTACCACGATTTCGGCATGGTCTCGACTTTCCCGTCGCCGGACGGCAACCAGTTCGTGCTGCTGGCCGGCATGCGCGACGAAGGACTCAGCAACCTGGCGGAAGAAGTCACCACGCCGAAGAAACTGGCGGAGTTGGAACAGACGGCACTGGGCAAGGACGACAAGGCTGCGTTCGAAGCGCTGTACGAAGTGCTCGGTTACGACAGCACCAATTTCGAAGCGCGCCTGGTATATCACCACAAGCTCGACACCAAGGTGCTGTGGGAAGCGCGTCTGATCGGCGGAAAATGAAAAGCGGATCGTAAATGGGGTCTGACCCCATTTACAAATTTGGTTCAACAAAAAGCCGGGCTTTACCCGGCTTTTTGTTGAGCATCGATCTTGAACCGATCAGGCGGCAGCGACGACGCTCAGCTTGATCGTGGCGGTGACATCGCTGCCGAGCGCCAGATTGATGTCATATTCGCCGGTTTCGCGCAGCGCGCCGGCGGGCAGCAGCACTTCGCTCTTGCCGACCTGCTGGCCGGCAGCGGTGATGGCGTCGGCGATGTCGCGGGTGCCGACCGAACCGAACAGCTTGCCTTCATCGCCGGCATTGGCGCTGATGCTGATGGCCAAGCCGTTCAACTTGTCGGCGCGGCCCTGGGCCACGGCCAGTTTCTCGGCGGCGGCTTTCAGCAACTCGGCCTTGCGGGCTTCGAAGTTGGCCAGGTTTTCCTTGGTGGCCGGAATGGCTTTGCCATACGGAAACAGGAAATTGCGGGCATAGCCGGCTTTGACGTTGACCTTGTCGCCAACACCACCGGAGCGGCCGATCTTTTCAAGCAGAATGACTTCCATAAGACACCTCGTTCAAAACTTGCGTTTTAATCTTTCAAATTTTCTTTCGTAACATCCAGACGCTTGCGTATGTTCGCCAGCGCGTCGATCAAACCCAGCAAGGCAAAGGCCGGCGCCGCGATCAACAGCAGCAGGTAGGCCAACACCAACCAAGCCTTGCCCATGTTGCGGTGGGCAACCACGTAATGCACCACCGCCATGCCTTGTACTACCGGCACCATGAACAGCATGAACACCCAATCGGCGAGCGGGGAAATGCCGTAAATTCCCGCTGCGATCAGCGCTGCCATCAACACCATCAGTCGCCAGTCGAGGCGAAGTTGATGAAATTCCTGGCGGAAACCGCCGGGGTTGTACAGCAAGGCCTGCCAGTAGCGGCTCAATACCATGCAACCGAACATCATCAGCATCTGAGAGGCGCCGTAGTATCGCAGCAGCGCTTCAATCACTTGCTCGGGTGTGGCATTCACCACTTTCCCGTTATCCAACACTTGCACCTGCACGCCGTTGCGCTGCAACTGTTCAACCGCTTCCTTGACCTTGGCCAGGTAGCTGGTTTGCCAAGGCAGGCTCCATTGCAGCCCTATCCCTACGGCCAGCATCAGCAGGATCACCACCTGCCAGGACTGCCAGCGACGCAACGACAGCGCCGCTATTACGACCCCCACCAGCACGAAGGCCTGGCTGGGATCGCCCAATTTCCACTGCAATCCGGCCGGCAACAAAGCCCACAACAACATTGGCAGGCCGTCTTGCCAACCGCGGCGCAGCGTGACCAAGGCCACCACCGCACCGCTTACTACCGAAAGCCCCAGAAAAAACCCTGGGATCAGTCCGAACAGGATGGCCATGACTGCCGCTTGCATGCGGCCGGACATGGCGTATTCGGCTAACCCGCGCATCTGCTGGGGCCAGGTGCGCTGCTTATACTTCGTGCGAATCCGTGTAAGGAATCAAAGCCAGGAAGCGCGCCTGTTTGATGGCGGTCGCCAGCTGACGCTGATAACGCGCTTTGGTGCCGGTGATGCGGCTCGGCACAATCTTGCCGGTTTCGCTCACGTTGGCTTTCAGCGTTTCCAGATCCTTGTAGTCGATTTCGGTAAAACCTTCCGCGGTGAAGCGGCAGTATTTGCGGCGCCGGAAGAAGCGAGCCATGGGGTATCTCCTGTAACTGGTTGTGTGACTTGAGGGCGGGTACGGAAGCCGGCTTATTCAGCGCTGGCTGCTTCGGACTCGCTCTCCTCGCCGTCGAATTCTTCGGCCGACTCTTCGCTGCGCACGCGCTGGCTGGCGCGGGCTTTGCGTTCGCGATTTTCGTTTTCCGCTTTCTGGATCGGCGACATATCGGTAACCGCTGCATCTTTCTTGATCACCAGGTTGCGGATGATCGCGTCGTTGTAGCGGAAAATGGAGGTCAGTTCGTTCAGGACTTCGTTGCCGCACTCGACGTTCATCAGTACGTAGTGGGCTTTGTGGACCTTGTTGATCGGGTAGGCCAGCTGGCGGCGGCCCCAGTCTTCCAGACGGTGTACGACACCGGCGGAGTCTTTGATCATCTTGGTATAACGTTCAATCATCCCGCCAACCTGTTCGGACTGGTCAGGATGCACCATGAACACTATTTCGTAGTGACGCATTTAGCGCTCCTCTTGGGTTAATGCTTCCTTATCCAGAGCCCTCAGCGGCAGGGTAGCCGCAGGCGAACCGTTAAAGTGAAGCAAGGAGTTATGTGGTGACGGGCTGGCCGTCGGGTACTGCAAAAAGAGGCGGCATTCTATTGATTTGGGGGGGTTGAGGCAATAGGTGTGCGTTTTCCCCTCGTTCCAGACCGCAAGGTGTCGCCCGCCCCGGGGCTCCGTTCGCTCGCTCCGCTCCTCACCGGACCCCGGGGCGAACGCC
>DATJXP010000418.1:0-3869 GCA_035500035.1 Candidatus Acidiferrum sp.
ACGCCGTGCATTCAAGCGCGATGCACATGACGCAGCGCATCCGCAAGAGCGCCGACGGCAAGTCGCTTGCCATCGACATCACGCTCGACGATCCCGCCACCTTCACCAAGCCGCTGCAAGTGCACCGCGACTGGAGCTGGGTCAACGGTCAGCAGCCGATCGAATTCGATTGCGAGGAAAATCCGCGCGAGGACAATTTCTCCGGCATGCTGTTCGAAGACGAATACCTGCGTCCCATCTGCGTGCAGCACGAAGGCAAGGGCGAGGAACTGTCGAAGGTCACCTGCGAAGCGCCGGCCGCGTCACGCAAGTAGCGCTGTCGCCGCGCCGGTCTGACGCTCAGTTGCCGAATATCTGTTTCACCAGTGCATCGTTGCCCCAGTCGGAGACGATCTCGCGCCGCGCGATCAGCCACTTGCCGTTCACCTTGCGATAGCTGTCTTCGTAGCGGCCTATGCTGAGGATTTCCGGGCCGTGATCCTTGCGGTTGGCGATGGTCTGCACGTAGCAGATGCCGGTGGCGGTGTCGCGGCCGGTGATGTCGATCACCTGGTTGGTGATGACGTGCCGCATCGAGCCGAACGAGCGCACGTTGTCGGCAGCACCGGCGTTGAAGCGCTTGCGGTCACCGGCCGCCACCGCGCGCAACGCCGCGCTGCCCTTGGCCAGCACCTTGCCGCCGGCACTCACCAGCTCGGCATCGTCAGTGAACACCGCGGCATAGGCGGCAGGATCGGTCAGGTCGTGCGCCAGCGCGTAACGCGATTGCAGTTCCATGATCTGCAGCCGGTCCAGCAGTTCGCTCTGGTCGTCGGCCCGAACCGCGCCAACGCTCAGCACGAGCCACAGCAAGGCGCAAACGCGCGTAGTCATCGATGCAATTCTGTTCATAAGCAGATTCCTCTTCTCGTGATGTGGACAAGATTCATGCGGGCTGTAACGACAGATCGGGAAACGCCGCCAGGCATTCCGGGTTGGCCAGCGCTTGCAGGTTCTTCACCGGACGGCCGTGGATCACTTCGCGCACGGCGGCTTCCGACAACTTGCCGGAACGCGTGCGCGGCAACGCCGGCACCGCGAAGATGCGCGCTGGCACGTGGCGCGGACTGGCGTCACGGCGGATCGCGTCGCGGATCTGGCGCTGCAGCGGCAGGTCAAGCGCGACGTCGGCCTTGAGTCTGACAAACAGGATCACACGCTGATCGCCGTTGCGATCATGCCCCACCGCCAGCGCTTCCTCGACCGGCTCCAGCGCTTCCACCACGCGATAGATTTCGGCGGTGCCGATGCGCACGCCTTCCGGCTTCAACGTGGTGTCGGAGCGGCCATGGATGATGAAGCCGCCTTCCGGCCGTTGTTCGGCGAAATCGCCGTGGGCCCACACGCCGGCGAAGCGCGCGAAATAGGCGGCGCGGTACTGGGCACCGCTGTCATCACTCCAGAAATACAGCGGCATGGCCGGATGCGCATTGCGGCACACCAGTTCGCCGGTGGCGCCGAGCAGCGGTTTGCCGTCATCGTCGAACACTGCCACGTCCATGCCGAGCATGGGCCCCTGCAGTTCGCCGCGCCGCACCGGCAGTAGCGGATTGCCGCCGAGAAAACAGCCGCAGATGTCGGTGCCGCCGGAGATCGACGCCAGTTGCACGTCGGCCTTCCAGTCGCGATAGACGTGATCGAACGACGCTGGCAGCAACGGCGAACCGGTGGACAAAATCAGCCGCAGCTGATCGAGCCTATGGGATTTTCCGGGCTGCAAACCAAAGCGTGCACAGGCATCGATGTAACGGGCGCTGGTGCCGAACACAGCGAACTCTTCGCTATCGCACACATCGAACAAACGTTCCTGCGATGACTGGAACGGATTGCCGTCGAAGCTCACCAGCGTGGCGCCGAGCGCGAGCGCGCTGACCTGCCAGTTCCACATCATCCAGCCGCAGGTGGTGTAGTAGAACACGCGCTCGCCGGGGCGGATGTCGCAGTGCAGTTGCAGTTCCTTCAGGTGCGTCAGCAACAATCCCAGCGCCGAATGCACGATGCCCTTGGGCTTGCCAGTGGTGCCGGACGAAAACAGGATGGCGAGCGGCGCTGAAAACGGCAGCCGGCAAAACGCGATCGTCGTCGCGGCATATGGCGCCAGCCACTGCGTCAACGTCACGCACGGCAGCCCCGCCAAAACAGCAGGAATCTCGTCGGCGATCACTACCAGGCGCGTCAGCGGCGTGCCGTCCGCGACCGCGCGCAACGACGGCGTGACGTCGAGCTGTTTGCCGCCGAAGCGATAACTGGTAACCGCAAGCAACACCTTGGGCGCGATCTGGCACAGGCGATCGCTGGCGGCGGTGGGGCCAAAGTCGGGCGAACACGACGACCAGACCGCGCCGAGCGCGGCACACGCCAGATAACCGGCCAACGCTTCGACATCGTGGGTGACGACGGCGGCAACGCGATCGCCAACGCCGACACCCTCGGCCTGCAATGCCTGCACGATGCGCGAGACCAGTTCATACAGCCCGGCTCGGCTCAGTTCGCGCCGCGAGCCGTCTTCGCCATGCACGATCAACGCCGGCACCTCGTCGCGCCAGCGCAGCAGATTCTCGGCGTAATTGACGCGCGCTTGCGGAAAGAAGCGTACGTCGGTCAGCTTTTCGCCAGCGCGATAGGCTTCGTCGCCCTTGTCACCGACGATGCCGAGAAAATCCCACAGCTGATGGTAGAAAGCCGACGGCTCACGCACCGACCATGCATGCAGCGCGCGGTAATCGTCGGCCGCGCCACCGTGCAACGCTGCGGTACGTTCGGCAAAACGATACAGCGCGGATGCGGTGCGGCGCGCCGGCGGGGCCTGCCACAAGACGGCGTTGGACTGCACTGTGCCAGCCACCGTGCTCAATGCGTCACCAGCGCGCGCAAGGCGAGCGGACTGCCGACGCGCAAACGCTGGTAGGCGCGCTGGCGGAAGGTCAGCACTGAACTGTTGGCGATGCCGAGCTCGCGGGCAGTGGCGTCCACGCTCATGCCCTGCGCGGCCCTGGCGCACACTTGCCGCTCGCGTGGCGTCAGCTGGCAATCAAGTTCAGCAAACCGCTGTTCCAGTTGGGCGATGGAAGGTACTTGCGCCTGCGAGTGTTTGACGCGACTGTTCGCCAGCATCGGCAGCACCAGGCTGGCCAGCCCGGCCAGCGCGTCGATTTCGTCATCGGAACAACGGCCGTGACTCACGTGACGCGCCAGGTTCATCGCGCGCCAGCCGTCACTGCCGCGCTGGATCAGCGAAACGCGTTCGACGATGCCGGCGTCATCAAAGAAGCGCCGGCGAAATCCGGAGTCGCCGATATCGGAGGGACGGATGCGCTGCACTACCAGATCGCCGCAGCGAGTGGCGGCGCCATAGGCGTCGCCGACCGGATCCTTCGACAGGTAGTGCTTGCGATACGCCGGCAACAACGCAACCAGTTCCGGTTCGCACGAGAAATAATGCAGCGAACTCTGGCGACGGCTGGTGGCCTCGAACAGGTACAGTCGGCGCGCGCCGGTAGTCACCGCATCGATGCTGGCCTGCACTGCCGCGCCAAAGCCGGCCGTGCCCATGGTCGACAGCAGTTGTTCGTAACTGGTGCCCAGCGTTTTCGGTACGCAGCAGTCGCGCACATGGGTGATGGTTGTCATCCCCTTCCCTCCCGCAAACCAATAACCAGCAGCGATATTAGCGGTACAGCAGTAACTGCACCAAGACAACCTTTGTCCTCTGGCGAGAGGACAGCCAAAACTCCCTGCGCTGCTACAGTCGGCACCACCGCTAAAGCAGGAGCACGCCCATGCTGCCAGGCAACAAGGTCATCATCACCGTCGCCCTCAACGGCGGCATG
>DATJXP010000419.1:0-9640 GCA_035500035.1 Candidatus Acidiferrum sp.
CCGCCATGAAACTGCTTTTGACCTGCTGCGTACTTTGCATCGCGTTGTGCCTGACCGGCTGCAACACCATCAGCGGCGCCGGCGAAGACATCAAGGCCGCCGGTGGCGCGATCGAGAAGGCGGCGCAGAAGACCAAAGAAAAGATTACCAACTGATCATGAAGCGCCTGCGGCGTTCGAAGCAGCCGTACCAAAACTGTGCAACATACCTGTAAATCAAACAGTCAATCGTGCATGAAAAAGCCGGCTTTCAGCCGGCTTTTTCGTTACTGCATCCTGCTTACTTCATCATTTCTTCGAGCTTGCGACGGCTCTCGTTGAAGTCGAAGTACTGTTTCTGCCATTCGGTCATGCTGGTGGCGTGCGCCACTTGTACCGCAGTGACTTTGTACTCGGGGCAGTTGGTGGCCCAGTCGCTGTAATCGGTGGTCACCACGTTGGCGCCGCTCGACGGCGTGTGGAACGTGGTATAGACCACGCCCGGCTGCATGCGGTCGGACACCTTCGCTCGCAGCGTGGTTTCGCCCTTGCGGCTCCTGATCAACACCAGGTCGTCGTCCTTGATGCCGCGCTCGGAGGCATCGTGCGCATGGATTTCGAGAATGTCCTCGTCATGCCACACGGTGTTGGCAGTGCGGCGGGTCTGGGCGCCGACGTTGTACTGGCTCAGGATGCGGCCGGTGGTCAGGATCAGCGGGAACTTCGGAGTGACGCGCTCCTCGGTCGGCACGAATTCGGTGACGACGAAGTTGCCCTTGCCGCGCACGAAGCCGCCGATGTGCATGATCGGCGTGCCGTTCGGTGCGGCGTCGGTGACCGGCCACTGCATGCTGCCTTCCTTGTCGAGGCGCTCAAACGTGACGCGGGCGAAACTCGGCGTCGTGCGGGCGATCTCGTCCATGATTTCCGAGGCATTGTTGTAGTGCATCTCGTAGCCCATGGCCTTGGCGAGTTCCACCGGAATCTGCCACTCGTGCTTGCCGGTCTTCGGTGCCATCACCGGGCGCACGCGGCCGAGGCGGCGTTCGGCGTTGGTGAAAGTGCCGTCTTTTTCGAGGAACGACGTACCCGGCAGGAACACGTGAGCGAACTTGGCGGTTTCGTTGAGGAACAGATCGCATACGACGAGACAGTCGAGATTTTCCAATGCGGCTTCGACGTGATGCGTGTTGGGGTCGGATTGCGCGATGTCTTCACCCTGCACGAACATGCCCTTGTAGATGCCCTTGATGGCGGCATCGAACATGTTCGGGATGCGATAGCCCGGTTCCGGATCCTGCTCGACGCCCCATTCTTTTTCGAAGAAGCGGCGAACGGCATCGTTGCTGACCGGACGATAATCGGAAAACTCGTGCGGGAACGAACCCATGTCGCACGAACCTTGCACGTTGTTCTGGCCGCGCAGCGGGTTGACGCCGCAGCCGTTGAAGCCGACGTTGCCGGTCAGCATCGCCAGGTTGGCCATGCCCATCACCATCGTCGAACCCTGGGAGTGCTCGGTGACGCCGAGGCCGTAATAGATTGCCGCGCGTTCGGCCTTGGCATAGCGGCGGGCCGCGTCACGCACTTTTTCGGCATCGCCGCCGAGCAACTGGGCGACGGCTTCCGGCGCGTTCTTCGGCTGCTTGATGAAATCGAGCCATTTGCCGAAGGCTTCCATGTCGCAACGCTCTTTCACGTAATCCATATCGGCGAGATTTTCTTCGATGATGGTATAGGCCAGCGCGTTGATGAGAGCGACGTTGGAGCCCGGCAGCAGCGGAATGTGTACGCTGGCCTCGACGTGCGGAGAGGACACGAGATCGATGCGACGCGGATCGCACACGACCAAGTCGGCGCCTTCGCGGATGCGTTTCTTCATGCGCGATGCGAACACCGGGTGGGCGTCAGTCGGGTTGGCGCCGATCAGCAGGATCATGTCGGTTTCTTCGACGCTGGCGAAGTCCTGGGTGCCGGCCGAAGTACCGAAAGTCTGTTTCAAACCGTAGCCAGTCGGCGAATGGCACACGCGCGCGCAGGTGTCGGTGTTGTTGTTGCGGAATGCGGCGCGGATCATCTTCTGCACGACCCATACTTCTTCGTTGGTGGTGCGCGACGACGTGATGCCGCCGATGGACTTGCGGCCGTATTTGGCCTGGATTTCCAGGAATTTCTTTGCAGCGTACTGGATGGCTTCGTCCCAGCCCACTTTGCGCCATGGATCGTTGGTCTTCTCGCGGATCATCGGCGACAGCATGCGCTCCTTGCTGGTGGCATAGCCCCACGCGAAGCGGCCTTTGACGCAAGAGTGGCCATCGTTGGCCTTGCCGCTCTTGGCCGGCACCATGCGCACTACTTCGGCACCGTGCATTTCGGCGCGGAACGTGCAGCCGACGCCGCAGTAGGCGCAGGTGGTTTCCACCGCATGTTCCGGCGTACCCATTTCGATGACGGATTTTTCGCTCAGGGTTGCGGTGGGGCAGGCTTGCACGCAAGCGCCGCACGATACGCATTCGGATTTGAGGAAGCCTTCGTCGATGCCTGCGCTGACCTTGGAACGGAAGCCGTTGCCCTGGATCGTCAATGCGAAAGTGCCTTGCACTTCTTCGCAGGCGCGCACGCAGCGCGAGCAGACGATGCACTTGCTGGCATCGAACGTGAAATACGGGTTGCTCTCGTCCTTGCCGAGCGCGAGGTGGTTGTCGCCGGCATAGCCGTAGCGCACTTCGCGCAGGCCGACGGCACCGGCCATGTCCTGCAGTTCGCAGTCGCCGTTGGCGGGGCAGGTGAGGCAGTCGAGCGGGTGATCAGAGATGTACAGTTCCATCACGCCCTTGCGCAGTTTGGCCAGCTTGGCATTCTGCGTGGTGACTTTCAGACCGGGTTCTACCGGCGTAGTGCACGAGGCCGGCGTGCCGCGGCGGCCTTCGATTTCGACCAGGCACAGACGGCACGAGCCGAACGGTTCGAGATTGTCGGTGGCGCACAGCTTCGGCACCGTGATGCCGAGTTCCTTGGCGGCGCGCATGATGCTGGTACCCTTCGGCACGGTGACGGGCTGGCCGTCTATTTCCAGCGTCACCATTTCGGTGCTGGTGCTTTCCGGCGTGCCGAAATCGATTTCGGGTCCGACGGTCTGAGGATCGAAAATGATCGGAGCTTGGACGATCGAGTTCATTGGAAATCCCCCTTGAAGTGTTTGACTGCACTCATCACCGGCATTGGCGTCAGTCCGCCCATCGCGCACAGCGAAGCGGACTCCATGGTTTCACACAGGTCTTTCAGGATGATGTGTTGCTTGTTGCGTTCGCCATCGTTGCTGGCGGCGACGATGCGGTCGATGGTTTCCATGCCGCGCACCGAGCCGATGCGGCACGGCGTGCACTTGCCGCAGCTTTCGGCCGAGCAGAACTCCATCGAGAAGCGCGCCATCTTCGCCATGTTGACGGAAGTGTCGAACACGACAACGCCGCCGTGGCCTACCATGCCGCCGGCCTTGGCGAAGTCTTCGTAGTCGAGCGGCGTGTCGAGCAGGGCATCGGGGAAGTAGGCGCCGAGCGGGCCGCCGACCTGCACTGCGCGCACCGGTTTGCCGGTGGCGGTGCCGCCGCCGAAATCATCGATCAACTGGCGCAGCGTAAGGCCGAACGCTTTCTCGACCAGGCCGCCGCGCTTGATATTGCCGCCGATCTGGAACGGCAGCGTGCCCAGCGAGCGGCCGCGACCGAAACCGGCGTAATGCTTGGCACCTTTTTCCAGAATCACCGGAACGGTGGCCAGCGTGATGACGTTGTTGACGATGGTCGGCTTGCCGAACAGGCCTTTCAGCGCCGGCAGCGGCGGTTTGAAGCGGATCTGACCGCGCTTGCCTTCCAGCGATTCCAGCAGCGAGGTTTCTTCGCCGCAGATGTAGGCGCCGGCGCCCATGCGTACTTCGAGTTCGAATTTCTTGCCGCTGCCGGCGACGTTGTTGCCGAGATAGCCGGCGGCACGCGCGTTGGCGATGGCTTCGTTCATGATGACTTGCGTCAGCGGATATTCGGAGCGCAGGTAGATGTAGCCCATCGTGGCGCCGACGGCGATGCCGGCGATGGTCATACCTTCAACCAAAGAGAGGGGATCGCCTTCCATGATCATGCGGTCGGCGAAAGTGCCGCTGTCGCCTTCATCGGCGTTGCAGACGATGTATTTCTGGGGGCCTTGCGCGTCGTGTACGGTTTTCCACTTGATGCCGGTCGGGAACGCAGCACCGCCGCGTCCACGCAGGCCGGAGTCGAGCACGGCCTTGACGATGTCGGCACCGCTCATTTTCAACGCGCTCTGCAAACCGACATAGCCGCCGAGTTTTTTGTATTCAGCGACGGAAGTGGCATCGATCAAGCCACAGCGCGCGAACGTCAGACGTTCCTGCTGTTTGAACCAGGGCAGCTCTTCAACATTGCCCAAAGCCAGCTTGTGTTTGCCACCTTTCAGGAAATCCGCATCGAACAGGTCGGGTACGTCTTCCACTTGCACCGGGCCGTAGCCGACACGGCCGTTGGCAGTTTCGATTTCGACCAGCGGTTCGAGGAAGCAGGCGCCGCGCGAACCGTTGCGAACGATTTCGATGGCAAGGTTGCGGTATTTGGCTTCAGTGGTGATGGCGTCGATCAACAGATCGGCACCGAGAGAGGAGGCGGTGGTTTCGCGCGGGATGTAAATGCGGGTAGCCATGTTACTTGCCCCCCTCTTTTGACGATTGCGCTTTGCTGGCGAGCGTAGCAGTCAACTTTTTGAACGATTCGGCGGTAACGCGGCCGTAGGTCTGCTTGTCTACCATGACGTTGGGCGAGCAGGCACAGTTGCCCAAACAATACACCTTTTCCAAAGTGAAATTGCCGTCTTTCGACGTCTCGTGAAAGTCGCAGCCAAGCTGCTGCTTGATGGCGTCGGTCAATGCTTCGGAACCCATCGCCTGGCAGGCTTCGGCCTGGCAGACACGCACCGTGTAGCGGCCGGGTTTTTCGCGGCGGAAATCGTGATAGAAACTGGTGACGCCGTGCACTTCGGCGCGACTCAGGTTGAAGAGCCTGGCCAGCATCGGCATGGCGGCTTCGTCAACGTAGCCGAAAGTTTCCTGTAATTTGTGGAGCGCGTTGATCAACGCGCCCGGCTGATCCTTGAACTCCTGCACCGCTGCGGTGGCGAGTTCGAGCGTGAAGTCCTGCCAACGGGCAGGAGTAGCTACTGGCATCATGAGTAAGAAAACCTGAATATTTTCAAGGCTATGTTGGAGCCGAACCAATCGGTTCGGTTGTGCATTCTAACAGCGTATTCTACACCCGGCAATGCAGGAAAGTCGCCGGATTTCAGCCTTGTAGCGCTGGTACTTCGTGCAAGAATTACGACCGGTTATTGCGGTTTTTGAAGGGGGATGTTTCAGGGCGAGAACATCAGCAGCACATTGCCCGGGATGCCGTTTTTGACGCCGACGTAACCGCTCGGGACCAGCAAGCGCTTGCCGGCAACAACCGGCCCGGCTGCGCCCATCGAGCCGCCTTTGCCGGAGGTACCGTTGACGTCGCTGTAGTCCTTCACGGTGTCGTATTGCCACAACAGCTTGCCGTCGGTGGTGGACAGCGCCCGCAACACGCCGTCCCAGCCGCCGGAAAACACCACATCGCGGCTGATCGTCAGCGGGCCGTCCTGGCCTGCGTGTGCGGCTTGTTCTGCCTTGGGTTTGAACTCGGCGAACCACTGCTTGTTGCCATCCGTCAGCCGCACGGCAACGATGCCACCGGAGCCAAGGCCGAAATAGGCATTGCGACCGTCATTGGCGCCACCCCATACCACTTTGCCGCCGAATTCTTTGGTGTTTTCCACCACGGCGGTATTCCACAACAGCGCGCCGCCGGCCAGCGCGAAGGCGCGGATCCAGCCGCTTTTCTGGCCGGCGACCAGGAACTGGCGTTCATTGGTGCCCACCAGCATGGCGGGCGAGCCGTAATCCTGGTCGGGGCCGCAGGTTTTCGGGGCATTGGGAGCGAGGCACTGCACCGTCCACACATCGCCGGCCGTGCCCTGGTTGACCCACAGCAGGTGACCGTCGAGCAGGTCGAGCCCGACGATGGCGTCGGTGGCGATGTCGGCCGGAGCCGAATAGGCATCGCCGGTGGCGACGAAGACGCGCTTGCCGGCGACATCGATCGTGGGTGCACTCCAGATGCCGCCGCCCGACGGCCCCTGGCTGTGTTCGCCGGTGGATTTCGCCGGGGTCTGGATCGGATAGCTCTGCCACAGCTTGTCGCCGCTTTGCGCATCGAGGCTGACGAGGCTGCCGCGGAACGAGCAGCAGTTATAGGTGGGGACTGCAGCCAGGCCTTCTTCCGACGAGGTAACCGGCACCAGCAACCGCGCCGGGTGTTCGACGCCGGTCAGCAATACGAACTGGGGAGAGCCGGTAAGAATGGCGGCCTGGTGGGTTTCGACTTTGGTTTTCCAAAGTTGCTGACCGTTGGTCGCATCAACAGCATAAACGTTGGCGTTGCGATCGCCGAAGTACAGCAGGGCCTTGCCATCGACAGTGCCGAACGCCGGCGCGGTGCGCACGCCACCGCCGGCCTTGAAGGTCCAGTACACGCAGGCAGTGTCGAGATCGAGCGCGTATACCTCGCCGCTGTCGACGCCGATGAACACGGCATTGCCGTGTACGACCGGATTGCCGACCACCGAGTTGACGCCGGGAAACGCGAAGCTCCAGCGCAGTTGCAGGCGGGCGGCATCGCTGGCGGCCAGGCCGGCTTCGGTGTAACGGCTGTTGTTCAGGCCATTGCCCCAACCTTGCCATTGCGCGCCGTTGCCGAGAGCGATCGGTTTGTCGCATTGAGCCGCATGAACGGCGGTGGCGCCGACGGTCAGCGCGAGCAGAATCAGGCCCACGAAGTTGCGCATGAGAGTTCCCCTTGTCGTGATCATTCGCTGATGCGGAAGGCGCCGTTATAAATGTTGCAGCCGTTTGCGCCAAGAAAGCCGACCAGCGTCAGGTTGTATTCCTGTGCCAGTTCCACCGCGAGCGAGGAGGGCGCGCCTACTGCAACCAGCAGCGGAGCACCCGCGGCCAGCGCTTTCTGCATCAATTCGAAACTGGCGCGGCCGCTGACCAGGATCGCATGCCGCGATAACGGCAACAGTCCGTCCTGCATACAGTGGCCGACCAGCTTGTCCATCGCGTTGTGACGGCCGACATCTTCGGTGACGCGACCGAGTTTGCCGTCGGCATCGATCAGCGCGGTGGCGTGGTTGCCGCCGGTTTGCCGGAACAGGTGCTGATGCTGGTCCAACTGCGCGAGTGCACGCTGCAGATTGACCAGCGAAATACGAAAACCGTCGTCGGTTATCGCGTTGAAGCCGGCGGTGCTCAGGCTTTCCAGCGATGACTTGCCGCAAACGCCGCAACTGGAGGTGACGTAGAAATTGCGTTCGAGCCGCAGCGGATCGAAAGTGGCGGCGTCCTGCAGTTCCACCTTCACCACGTTGTCGTTGACCTGCTCGATCGTGTGCACGTCGGCCAGCGAGCGGATGATGCTTTCGCTGTGCAGGAATCCCAGCGCCAACGCCAGGTCGTCGCCGGGCGTGCGCATCGTGATCGCCAGGCTTTTGTGGACGCGGCCTTTGCGGGCATCACGGTAACCGAGACGGATTTCCAGCGGCTCTTCAGTGGCCAGCGTGTCGTCGACTTCGCTGCGCACGCCGCCGCGCCAGCGAATGATGCGGGTCCTGGTGGCATTGGAAAGCGGTGACGACATGGCGACAGTCTAATCGAACAGGTTGGCTTGCAGCTCGGGCAAATCGTGGCCTTCCTGCCGCGGTGCCGGCCACATGCGCACCGATTTGATCTGGTTGTCGGTGGTTTGCAGAATCTCTGCACAATAGCCGTCGAGCCGGATGCCGATCTGGCTGTCGGGAATGTTTTCCAACGCCTCCATCAACAGGCCATTCAATGTCTTGGGTCCGCCAGTCGGCAGATGCCAGCCCAGCGTGCGGTTGAGTGCGCGCACCGAGGTGCTGCCGTCGAGCACGTAGGTGCCGTCTTCCTGCGGATAGATTTCCGGCGTTTCTTCCGACAGGTTGGTGGTGAAGTTGCCGACGATTTCTTCGAGGATGTCTTCCAGCGTCACCAGCCCGATCACCACGCCGTATTCGTCCACCACCATCGCCATGCGGCGGCGGTTCTTCTGGAAGTTGATCAACTGCGTCGGCAGTGCCGTGCTTTCCGGCACGAAATAAGGCGGCAGCGTCAGCTGCATCAGTTCGGCCTTGGTCGGGTTTTCCATCTGCATCCACCGCACCGCGTTGCGCATGTGCAGCAGGCCGATCACGTTGTTGAGGTCGCCGGTGAAGACCGGCAGCCGCGTGTGCTGGCTGTTCAGCAGCGTCCGGCGGATGTCGTCGATGTCGTTGTCGAGATCGATGCCGGCGACGTCGTTGCGCGGGATCATGATGTCGTTGACGGTGACCTTGCCGAGGTCGAGCACGTTCAGCAGCATCGACTGGCGCTGCCCCGGCAATTGCCGACCGGATTCGTCGACGATGGTGCGCAGTTCCTCCTGGCTCAGTTGCTGCTGGGCCTGGTCCTTGGGTTTGAAGCCGAGCAAGGCCACCAACCGGTTGGAAATGCGGCTCAGCAGCCATACCAGCGGGTACATCACTTTCAGCAGCCAGCGCAAAACCAGCGACGACGGAAACGCGATGGTTTCCGGATACATGGCACCGATGGTCTTCGGCGTCATCTCGGCGAAGATCAGCAGCACGAAGGTCACCAGCAACGATGCGGCATAGATATAGCGATCATCGTTGCCCCACAGCTTGATGGCGATGATGGTGGCGAGCGTCGACGCGAGGCCGTTGATGACGGTGCTGCCGATCAGCACGATGCCGATCAGTTTCTCCGGGTTGTGCAGCAGCACGGTCGCGCGCAATGCGCCGCGATGCCGCTGTTTGGCCAGATGGCGCAACCGGAAGCGGTTCAACGCCAGCATCGCGGTTTCCGAGCCGGAGAAGAACGCCGACATCAGGATCAACACGATCAGCGCGATAAAAAGATATTTGAGCGAGGAATCTTCCACGGCTGTGTCAGACCCGGTGCAACAGGAGTTCCAGCACGAACTTGCTGCCGAAATAGGCCAGGATCAGCACCGCGAACGCAGCGAGGATCCAGCGCAGCGCGGTCTTGCCACGCCAGCCGAAACGGGCGTGACCCCACAGCAGGATGCCCCACACCACGGTCGATACGATGGTCAGGATGGTTTTGTGCGCCAGATGCTGGGCGAACATGTCTTCCATGAACATGAAGCCGCTGACGATCACCAGCAACAGCGCGACGAAGCCGGCCTTGATGATGTCGAACAACAGCGCTTCCATCGACTGCAGCGGCGGCATGTGCCGCAGCGTGTTGGTGTAGTGGTGCTGTTTGAGTTCGCGGCTCAGCCAGGCCACCACCAGCGCCTGCAACGCGGCAACGGTCAACAGACTGAAGGCGAGGATGCCGAGCACGCTGTGCAGCGCAACGCCGCCGCCGAGCTCTTCCAGTGGATGGTAGCGGCTGGGCAGGAATGTCGAGCAGGCAATGCTGACGATGGCAACCGGGAACAGCAGTATGAACAGGTTGGCCAGCGGCTTTTTCA
>DATJXP010000420.1:0-6599 GCA_035500035.1 Candidatus Acidiferrum sp.
CCGGCATCGGCAAGCTGGCGCGCACCAGTAAAACGCCGGGGCGCACCCAGTTGCTGAACTATTTCGCGCTGGTCCCGGGCCGCTATCTGGTCGACGTGCCCGGCTTTGGTTACGCCAAGGTTTCCGCCAGCATGAAAGAGCAATGGCAAGCCCAGCTCGAGCGTTATCTGCGCGAACGCCAACCACTCAGAGGCCTGGTGCTGTTGATGGACATTCGCCATCCGTTCATGGAAACCGATGACACCATGATCCGCTGGTGCCTCAAGGCGCAAGTGCCGCTGCACATCCTGCTGACCAAGGCGGACAAGCTCGCGTTCGGCGCCAGCAAGAATGCTTTATTAAAGGTTCGCAAAGAATTGAAAGACCATGAAGCCTTGGTTAGCGTGCAATTGTTCTCGGCAGTAAAACCGCAAGGCGTCGATGAGCTAAGAGCCAAGTTGGATCAATGGCTGACGCCGGATGAAGATGAATCAGAAGAAATTGCGCCTGAAGTCGAAGGAAACTGAAGCGCCCGCGGCGTTCGAAGCAGTTGTTCCCTGATCAGCGCTCATCCATCGCAAGTAGCTCAAAATCCAGTACATGAAAAGAAGTAAGCCCCGACCGTAGGAGAAGACAGTCGGGGCTTACGTTACTCCTGGTACAAGAAATACCTTGTAGCTGGCATTCAGGAGTGGTCTCAATCAGCAGTCGGAAAAATCGGGGAGAAAACCCGGCTACCACTGACTTTGAGCCCGCCCGTTCAAGAAAGTTCCTTGCCGTAAGATTTTTAATGCTCTGCCATTGGCGCGGACCTTTGATCAGTGAGCCTGATCCCAATTGCGGCCATGCCCCATATCGACCACCAGCGGCACCGATAACGCCGCCGCCGACACCATGCGGAACCGCACACCTTCCATCAATAACGGCAAATCCGGTTCGGCCACCTCGAATACCAGTTCGTCGTGCACTTGCAGCACCATGCGCGCATCGAGGCTGGCCACATCGAGCCAGTGGTCGATGTCGATCATGGCCTGCTTGATGATGTCGGCCGCCGTACCCTGCATCGGCGCGTTGATTGCCGTGCGTTCGGCAGCCTTGCGCAACATCGGGTTCCGCGCCTTGATGTCCGGCAGGTAGAGCCGGCGACCGAACAGCGTTTCGACGAAACCTTGCTCGGCGGCATGCAGGCGTGTGTTGTCCATGTAGTCGCGCACGCCGGGATAGCGATGGAAATAGCGCTCGACATATTCCTGCGCCTCGCCGCGGCCGATGCCAAGCTGCGCCGCCAGCCCGAATGCCGACATGCCGTAGATGAGTCCGAAGTTGATGGCCTTGGCGCTGCGACGTTGATCGCTGGTGACCTTGTCGAGCGGCAACCCGAAAATTTCCGCCGCGGTGGCGCGGTGCACGTCGAGCCCTTCGGCAAACGCCTTCACCAGGCCGGGATCGCCCGATAGATGCGCCATGATGCGCAATTCCACCTGCGAGTAGTCGGCCGCCAGCAACACCTTGCCCTTGTCGGCGATGAAGGCGGTACGGATACGGCGGCCTTCCTCGGTGCGGATTGGAATGTTCTGCAGGTTCGGGTCCATCGACGACAAGCGGCCCGTCGCCGCCACCGCTTGCTGGAACGTGCTGTGGATGCGACCGGTGTCCTGCTGGATGTCGAGCGGCAGTTTGTCGGTGTACGTACTTTTCAGTTTGGCGAGGCCGCGCTGTTCAAGAATCACCTTCGGCAATTCGTAGGTTTCCGCCAGCTCTTGCAGCACCGGCTCCGCCGTCGAAGGCTGGCCCTTGTCGGTTTTCGCCAGCACCGGGTAGCCGAGCTTCTCGAAAAAGATTTTCTGCAATTGCACCGGCGAACCGAGATTGAATTCCTCGCCGGCGAGTTCGTATGCCTTGCGTTCGAGTTCAACCAAACGTGTTGCCAGTTGCTGGCTCTGCGTAGCCAACACCGACACATCGACGCGGATGCCGGCATCTTCCATGCGCGCCAACACCGGCAGCAGTGCGATCTCGAAATAACGGTAAACCTCGGCCAACTGCCCTGTGCTCGCCAGCTGCGCTGCCAGATAGTGATGCAAACGAAACGCGAGATCGACCCGGCGCGCGGCGTAGTCGCCGGCCTTGGCGATGTCGAGCTGGGCAAACGTCAGCTTGTTGCGGCCCTTGCCGAGCACGCTGTCGAGCTCGGGCAGGGTTTCCTGCAAATAATGTTCGCTGCACAGCTCCAGCGTGTGTTTGTGCGCCACCGAATCGAGCACGTACGACTGCAGCATCGTGTCGTAACGGCGGCCGCCAAGTTTGATGCCATGACGCGCCAGCACATGACTCGTATATTTGAGATCGTGGCCGACTTTGAAAATCGCGCGGTCTTCCAGCATGGGCTTGAGCGCGGTGACGACATCCGCGAGCGGCAGCTGCGCCTGTGCGCCGAGCATGTCGTGGCCAAGCGGCACATATAGCGCGGTGCCGCTGTTGTTGCTGAGCGCGATGCCGGTCAGCTGCGCTTGCTTGAAGTGGGCGTCGTCCGTCAGTAGTTCTATTGCAAGCCGCGATTGCGGCGCCAAAGCACGTACAAAGTTTTTCAGCTCGCCAAGCTCAGTAACGATGCGATAGTCCTGCGAGGCAGCGCGCCACGGCTCCGCCGAAGGCGTTTCGCTGTTGCTGACGGCAACCCCGGTCTCGACCGCCGCCGGAGGCGAGTGTGCGCCTTGCTCTTCCAGCTCCTTGATCCAGCTCTTGAACTCGAGTTCGCGGAACAGCGCCAGCATTTCGTTCTTGTCTTCGCTCTTGTGCTCGAGGTTCTGCGGTCCGAACTCAAGTGCCACATCCAGCTTGATGGTGGCGAGCACGCGCGACAGCTTCAGCACGTCGATATTGGCGCGCAAATTCTCGCCTACCTTGCCGCCGACTTTGTCTGCCTGCGCGATCAGCGCATCGACCGAACCGTATTCCTGCAGCCATTTGACCGCGGTTTTCGGGCCGACGCCGGGCACGCCGGGGATGTTGTCGACACTGTCGCCCATCAGCGCCAGGTAATCGATGATGCGCTCGGGCGGCAGGCCGAATTTGTTTTTCACTCCTTCGATGTCGAGCTTTTCGTTCGTCATCGTGTTCAGCAGCGTGACGTGCTCGTTGACCAATTGCGCCATGTCCTTGTCGCCGGTCGAGATCAGCGTCGGCATTTTCTGTTTCCATGCCTCTTGTGCCAGCGTGCCGATCACATCGTCGGCTTCGACGCCATCGACGACGAGCAGCGGCAAACCCATGGCGCGTATGATGTGATGAATGGGCTCGATCTGCGTGCGCAGGTCATCCGGCATCGGCGGCCTATGCGCCTTGTACTCGGGATAGATGTCGTCGCGGAAGGTCTTGCCCTTGGCGTCGAACACCACGGCAATGCGGCTGTGCGGGTATTGTTTGACCAGGCTGCGGATCATGTTGATCACGCCCTTGATCGCGCCCGTGGCCTGACCCTTGGTGTTGTTCAGCGGCGGCAGCGCGTGATACGCGCGGAACAGATACGACGACCCATCGACCAGCACCAGCGGTGCAATGTCAGCCATGTTGGCTTCCCCCCAGGCATTGTTGCAGTGCAACGCCCACCTGCCGCAGCAGCGCAATGTACGCATCCGCCGCCGGATTCAACGCAGTGCCCATGGCATCGGCGGTAACGACGCTGACCAGCTTGTTGTCCAGCATGCTGTCCAGCTGCTGATGATTCTCGCTCGGCTCGGTGATCAGACACGTGATGCCCTGGCGCGAAATGCGCTCGCGCAATTGCAGCACGCGCTGCACGCCGGGCGCGGCGTTGTTGCTGTCGGTCAGCGCGGTTGGCTCCTGCAAACCATACTGCCGCGCAAAATAGCGGAAGGCCTGGTGACTGACCGCCCACGGTTGCCGCTGCCACGGCTGTAATGCGGTTTTCAATTCATTGTTCAGCTGATCGAGCTGTAGCGAGAAGCGCTCGGCATTGGCCTGATACCTGACCGCATTGGCGGCATCGCGTTGGCGCAACGCCTCGAGCAACGCGGCAGCGATCACGCGGGTGTTGGCGACATCGAGCCACAGATGCGGATCCACCACGTTGTCATCGGTGATGAGTTGAATGCCTTTCAGCGTTTGCGCTGTGATGATGACCTTGCCGGAAGTGGCGACCACTTTCTCCAACGGCTGCTCGAGCGCCGGGCCAACCCACAACACGATGTCGGCCTGTTCGAGCGCGCGCCGATCGGCCGGCCGCAGCGACAGATGATGCGGGTCCTGGCCCGGCGCCATCACAACGATCGGCGTACTGATGCCATCGGTCAACGCGGCAGCGAGCAATTGCAAGGGCCGTATGCTGGCAACCACGACCGGCGCGGCCTGCGTCATCACAGACCAGCACAAGCAGAGAACACTCAAGGAAGCGGCGTGTACGAAGCGACGGGAAAACATGGGCGAAAACACTGGAAACCGGCTTGCGATGCTATGATATATCACAGATTCACGCGACCATTGCTGCACTGCATCCAGGCCACCGATTTGAATACGGCTCCTTCCATTACCGCCACGTCCGCCACCTGCATTCCGCAGGCGCTGCTGCATTTGCATGGCATCGATTATTCGGCCGGCGGCCACCACATCCTGCACCAGGTCAATCTGCATCTGAAGCAAGGGCAGATACTCACGCTGATTGGCCCAAACGGTGCCGGCAAGACCTCGCTGGTCAAGATCGCGCTTGGCCTGGTGCAGCCGACGCGCGGCACCGTCGATCGTCGTGCCAATTTGCGCATCGGTTACATGCCGCAAAAGTTGCAAGTGGAAACCACGCTGCCGCTGACGGTGCAACGCTTCCTGCAACTGGTGCCGCACGCCAGCAACACCGACATCGTCGCCGCGTTGGACGAAGTCGGCGCCGCCCACGTGCTGCACAGCCGCTTGCAGTCGCTCTCCGGCGGCGAACAGCAGCGTGTGCTACTGGCCCGTGCACTGTTGCGCAAGCCAGAGCTGCTGGTGCTGGACGAACCGACGCAAGGCGTCGATCTGAAAGGGCAGGCCGACCTCTATCGCCTGATCACGCGCATCCGCGATGTGCACGGCTGCGGCGTACTGATGGTGTCGCATGACCTGCACCTGGTGATGTCGGCCACCGACGAAGTGATCTGCCTGAACCAGCACGTGTGCTGCCACGGCCACCCGGAACAAGTCAGCAACGACCCGGCTTATCTCGAACTGTTCGGGCAAAGCGGCGCGCAGGCGATGGCGGTCTATACCCACCACCATTACCATGGCCACAACCTGGCCGGCGATGTCGTCGATGAGCACGTGCACGACGAACATTGCCAGCACGATCACGCCCCCAGCCTGCTGACGAACCCGCACAACCACAAGGACGGGCACTGATGGCCGACTTCCTGTGGCGCGCACTGGCGGCCGGTCTGTTACTCGCGGTTGTAGCCGGCCCGCTCGGCTGCTTCATCGTCTGGCGCCGCATGGCGTATTTCGGCGACACGCTGTCGCACTCGGCACTGTTCGGCATCGCGCTGGGATTGTTGGCCAATCTCGATATGCAGCTGACGGTAGTGTTGGCCTGCTGCGCAATCGCGCTGCTGCTGGTGCTGCTCGAACGTCAGCAATCGCTTGCCACTGACACTCTACTCGGCATCCTCGCGCACTCGGCGCTGGCTTTGGGGCTGGTGATGATCAGCTTCACTCACACGCAGATTGATCTGCAGGCTTATCTGTTCGGCGATTTGCTGACAGTGACGACACAAGAACTGTGGTGGCTGCTCGGCGGTAGCGTGCTTGCGCTCGTCGTGTTGCTGAGTCAGTGGAATCCACTGCTGTCGTTCACGCTGCAAAGCGAGTTGGCGCAAGTGGAGGGTCTCAACACTACGCGGCTGCGTGTGCTGCTGATGCTGGTGGTCGCTGTCGTTGTTGCAGTAGCGATGAAAGTAGTCGGTGTATTATTGATCACATCATTGTTAATCATTCCTGCTGCTACCGCGCGCTTATTTGCGCGTTCACCTGAACAGATGGCTCTTGGCGCCAGCGCATGTGGCTGTCTCGCCGTGCTCGGCGGACTTGCCTCATCGTGGCAATGGAACACACCAACAGGGCCAAGTATTGTAGTAGTGGCAGCACTGCTGTTTGCTGTTAGCGCAATAATCAAGGGGCGCAAATAGCCCCATTATTTGTAAAGTGCGCATATGCACTAGCAAACTGAGGATGAGCCACAGTGGAATTCAAGGAACAATTATCTAGCCATCTGAGATTTATAAAAAAATCTTGTGCTAGTTTTGATGATGGAGAATCGGATGAGGCATTGCGTATAGCAGTGTCATTGAGAGTGATTTTCCACGATACTAAAAGCAGCACTTCACTACTTACTCATTTAGGAGCTAAAGACTCTATAAAGCTTGCTTCGACGTTTTCGTTTGCTAAAAAAATAAATGAACTTAGTGGTGGGCGATTTCAAGCTGCGGCAATTTATCCGATCATGATGACTTCTAAAGGCAGGAAAGTTCCGCTTGATGAATGGGAGATTAATTCCTGGAATGGCGTGGAAGAATGGTGGAATGAAGTTATATGGGCAGAAGGTGGTGAAAACTACTCACGAAAAGACGTTGTTTTAT
>DATJXP010000421.1:0-6045 GCA_035500035.1 Candidatus Acidiferrum sp.
ATCGACGGCGATGGCGGCATCGGCTTGTTTGTCCAACAGCGCGAGATCGACGCTTGCAGTCGCGGCTTTCGGTTTGCCTGCCGCCACTGCTGCAACTTTCACCTTATTACCCTGAGGATATTGCACCGCCTTGCCAGTCACCGGATTGACGTAGTGCAGCGCTACCACGTAATTGTCCGGGTAGGCCGCATAGCGCTGCGTCGGCTTGGCATCAGGTGCCGGCGCGGCACTCGCAGCCGGTGCCGGCTTGGCATCGGCGGCCCAACCCAGATCGTAGTCGGTGATGAAGCGCGGGTAGTAATGCACTGCGACCAGCTTCCACACGCCGCCCTCCTTGACGAAGGAGTTTTCCAGCGTGCCCTGTTCCCAGCGCGCGTATTCGCCGTTCTTGCCGAGCTGATCCAGCACGGCAGTGCGCGCACCTGCCGTCATGCCATCGGGCGCTACAGTGACCACCGTGCTCAGGTTGATGTGATCGAACAACTCGCCGTACTGCAATTTGTCGGCGCCATAGAACGCCGCCAGCGCCGCCTTGATGTGGGCGCCGCCCTGATAAACGCCGCGCTGATCCAGCTCGAGCGTGCCGTTGGCGGTAAACAAATCGGCGACGTCATCCCACAAATGACGATCGAGGTAATAACCGAAACTGTGCTGCAGATTCTGCACAGCGGTTTCATCGGCGAGGCGTTGCACGCGGGCGGCAAGATCCTGCGGCTTGGCGTCGCCGGCGTTGGCGGCTAACGTCTTGATCGCCGCGGCCGGCACCGTGACGCCGAGATGCGCCGAGTTGAAATGATACGGAATCGCCCAGTTGCCGGGCGCCTTGTGACCGTAGTCGTCATAGGCGCCCTGGTACTGCTGGTAGAAATCCATCTCGCTGATCTTCCACACGCCGTGATCGAGCTTGTATTCGTTCTCGAAGATGCCGCCCTGCCAGTTGGCGTCCTGCTTGTAGTGGCCAAGCAGCGTAACCTCATGCCAAGTGCCCTTGGCGCTTTTGCCATTGGCATCGAGATTGATGATGGGTTGCAGCGCCAGATGCAGATTCAGTTGGCCGGCTGCCAGACCCAACTGCTTGCGCCCGGCCTGTTGCATGAACCAGTCGCGTATCGCCGGCTTGCCGTTCAGCGTCGTGGTGCCAAAGCGGGCAACGGCATCGTCGGCGAACAGATCGCCGAGATCGTTCCACAAGCCGTCGCTGACGTAGTGACTGTAACTGTTGTGCAAACGCTTGATGGCGCGCACCGCTTCGGCCGCTTCGACCTTGGCGGCGACCTGGCGCAATTGCGCGGAGTCATCGGCGGCGACGCTTGCTGAAACGAAACCGAGTGCACCGGTCAAACCCAATACACTCACCAGACATAAACGAACCAACGGCCGACTGCGTACCTGCATGCGGGTACTCCCCTCTCTTGCGAGATCGTGAGGGGCCGATGCCCTTGCCCATCGGCCGTGTTTTTTGTGTTTTATTTTTTGTTGTCGTCGTTCTTGCCGCCGATCAGCGGCACGCCGGTGCCGGCCGCCGGCGACAACAACCCGGTCTTCACATAGGTACCCAGCTTGGCGCGGGTATCCATGATGTCGAGATTGCGCATCGTCAGCTGACCGATGCGATCCTGCGGCGAGAAGGCGGACGCGCCCTTCTCCATCGTCAACCGCTCGGGATGATAGGTCAGGTTCGGACTCTGCGTATCCATGATCGAGTAATCGTTGCCGCGACGCAGTTCGACAGTCACTTCACCCGTTACCGCCTTCGCCACCCAGCGCTGCGCAGTTTCGCGCAACATCAGCGCCTGCGAATCGAACCAGCGGCCTTGATACAACAAGCGACCGAGACGGCGACCGTTGTTGCGGTATTGCTCGATGGTGTCTTCGTTGTGGATGCCGGTGACGAGACGTTCGTAGGCGATATACAGCAGCGCCAAACCCGGCGCTTCATAGACGCCACGGCTCTTGGCTTCGATGATGCGGTTCTCGATCTGATCGCTCATGCCGAGACCGTGACGGCCGCCGATGGCATTGGCTTCGTAGATCAACGCCACGTGATCGCTGAAGGTCTTGCCGTTCAGTGCCACCGGCACGCCTTCTTCAAACCGCACGCTGACGGTTTCCGCTTTCACTGCCACCTCATCGCGCCAGAACGCCACACCCATGATCGGCTGCACGATGCTGATGCCCTTGTTGAGGAACTCGAGTTCCTTCGCTTCATGCGTGGCGCCGAGCAAATTGGAATCGGTGGAATAAGCTTTTTCCGTGCTCATCTTGTACGCGAAACCGCTGCGCTGCATGTACTCCGACATTTCCTTGCGGCCGCCGAGTTCATTGATGAACTGCTGATCGAGCCACGGCTTGTAGATGCGCAGCTCCGGATTCACCAGCAAGCCATAGCGATAGAAACGCTCGATGTCGTTGCCTTTATAGGTGCTGCCGTCGCCCCAGATGTTGACGTTGTCTTCGCGCATCGCAGCCACCAGCATGGTGCCGGTCACGGCACGGCCGAGCGGCGTGGTGTTGAAGTAAGTCGCGCCGGCGGTAGTAATGTGGAACGCACCGCTCTGCAACGCAGCGATACCTTCGGCCACCAGTTGCGAACGACACTCGATCAGCCGTGCGCCTTCGGCACCGTACTCCATCGCCTTGCGCGGAATCGCATCATAGTCGGCTTCGTCTGGCTGGCCGAGGTTGGCGGTATAAGCGTACGGCACGGCGCCTTTCTCGCGCATCCAGTGCAGCGCGGCACTGGTATCCAGACCGCCGGAAAACGCGATGCCGACTTTGTCGCCCTTGGGCAGGCTTTGCAGAATGGTGCTCATGCGGAACTCCTGAAAAACAGGCGCGCATTGTACCCGAGAGGCTGCCAAATGGGGTCAGAGCCTCATTTGGCCCAACTGCTTTTGCAGCGCACTCAATTGCTTCCACACCACGGCTCTGGGCACGCTGACTTGCAGCGCCGTCATGCACCGTTCCAGCCAGCCGCTGCGTTGTTGCAAGCGCTGCAGCGCTTGCTGTAGATCCTGCGCCGCCGCGGTGCCATAGGCGCCAGTAGCCTTGGCCAAGCCAGCCTGCAATAAGGGCCGCGCCGGTTTCATCATCGCCAGGTCGATCACATCGCGGTTATAAACGCCGTCGTCGTTCCAACGATCGGAATTGGCCAGCACCTTGCTGGCGACCAGATCCACCACTGCAAGCGAAGCAATGCCGCACACGTTGTCCTTCGCGGTGGGCACTTCCAGCGCAATGCGCGCTTCGAACACGATTTCAAATTTGATGATGGCATCGACCATGGCAATGGCGGTGCGGATGCCGTATTGATCGGAGCGAATCTCGCGCGTCAGCACCAGCGGCGAGCGGCAGATGGCGGTGAGGCTGTCGGCGTTGTGCAGCAACCCGCGCATCTCGCGATAACCGGCGGCATCGGCCACCAGGAAATCGATATCCACCGACTCGCGGTATTCACCGTAACGCAGCGCTATCGCGGTGCCGCCGCCAAACCAGCACTGATGCCGCCTCAACAAATCACCATCCAGCGCCGCCAGCACGGCGGCAATGGCCTTGTGATGCGGGCGATGAAAATTATTTGTCATGATGACCCATGCCTTGTTGCAAGGCCGTCAACAGCTCGCGTTCGGCGGCATTCATCGCGGGCAAATCCAGATGGCGCTGATTTCTGTCGTAGATGGCCCAGGCTTCGCGCGCTGTCAGCATGTGATCCGCCGGCAGTTGCCAAGCCAATGCTCGCAATTGCGGATAAGCATCCACCTTGATGAGGGCTGGAATAACGCCAGCCATCGACGCCTGCTTGGTAGTGACCGGTGCCGCCACTTGCAACTGCAAACCGACCGCCTGCGCGGCATTGGCATAGGCGCCGATGGTGACGCTGGCCTCGCCTTTCTCCACACGATGCCAGGTTATGCGCGACATGCCGGCCGCTGCGGCAGCTTGCACCACGCTGACACCCAGCTGTTTGCGCCGGGCACGAATTGCAGCGCCCAAGTCGAGCAACATCTGGGTGCTGGTGTTCAACAATACAGGGGGCTTTGCCGGCATTTGTTTCTCATTATATATATTTAATATTTTATGGCAATAATGAGATACAAAAGTTTACTTACTTTCTTTAGATGAGCAGGTAAGCGCATGGCACCACCCCTATCTTTGCCCTTCCTAAAGCAGGTGGCCAAGGCCGCCGTTAACAATAAGGGACCAATCCCTTTATGGGCATTTCCGCAGGGCGGGCGGCCATGGACTATCGATTGCACATTCAGGAACCGGGCGAACACGGAGGCCCGGTGAACCAGATCGCTACAGGCATATCCCGCGGCGGCGAGTTGGTCGTGATCGAAGACAATCCGGCCGATTTCTGCGCCTACCAGTACATGCTGGACGAACTGGATCACGGCTTCTCGGAGGTGCTGCACTTTTGCCTCATCGAGGAAGCCTGTACCTACCTCGGCACTCACAAGCCAAAGTGTTGCATACTCGACAACAAGCTCCCTGACGGCAACGCGATCGACCTGATCAAGCGCCTGAACCGCAATGGTGGACACACCGATTTCCCGATCATCGTCAGCACGGGCCAAGGCAACGAGAAGCTGGCAGTCGAACTGATGCACCTCGGCATCCAGGATTACCTGGTCAAGCGCGATCTCAACCAGCAAGTGCTCAGTCAGGCCATGCACAAGGCCATTGACAGCTTCGAGCAACAGTCTCGACTGTATTTCCAGGCCAACTACGATCCGCTTACAGGATTGATCAATCGCGCTCTTTTCATGAACCGGCTGGAACAGTCAGTCAATGAGGCCCGGCGTTACCGGCGTACCTTGCAGTTGTGCTATCTCGACGTGGACTTCTTCAAGCAGATCAACGACACCCACGGGCACGCGGTCGGCGATGAAGTGCTCAAAGCCGTGGCCCAGCGTCTGCGTCACTGCGTGCGGGAAACCGACAGCGTGGCACGGCTGGGTGGCGACGAATTTGTCATCCTGCTGCCCGAAACCAGTATCGATGACGGCAAGACCGTGGCCGGCAAGCTATTGACGCTGTCAGACGTGACGGTGCAATGCGGCAAGGTCGAGCTCAAGGTGAACCTGACCATCGGCATGTCCTGCTTTCCCGACAACTGTGACAACGCCATGGACCTCATCAAGCAGGCCGATGCGGCACTTTACATCGCCAAGGAAAGGGGGCGTGCCCAGTATTTCCACATCTCCAGCCGCGGCAACATCGACTGGCGCGAGCGTACCGATCTGTCGTGCGCGTTTGCCGCTGCGCTCAGGCATCGGGAGCTTTTTCTCGTCTATCAACCCATCTATTCCGCGTGCGGCAGTCATGTGACCGGCATCGAATCGCTGGTTCGCTGGCAACACCTGCGGAAATGGATCTCACCACCGGAAATCCTGCGCATAGTGCAGGACTCGGGGCAGACCGACGGCTTTCATGCCTGGCTGTTCCATGAAGCGCTTACCCAACTGCAGTTGTGGCAACGCACGCAGCCGGAACTGAAACTGTCCCTAAATCTGTCCAATGAAATCTTTGCCCATCCCGGCATCATCGATGCGCTCGACGCCGAAATCACCAGGCTCGGCTTGGCACCTGCCTGCGTCATCGTCGAGATCACCGAGTCCCGATTGCTCGGCAACACCGGCGTCAGCCGTCCTGTTCTCGAGCGACTCGCCGCAGCCGGCGTGCAGATCGCCATCGACGGATACGGCCGGGGTCATGTGGGAATCGAACTGCTGGCCGATCTTCCCTTCCACATCCTGAAACTGGATATGAACCTGCTGGCAAAAGTGGAAGCCCCTGGCAAGACCCGGCGTATCGTGGATGCGATGACCACGCTGGGCAAAAAGCTCGGCTTGAAAATCGTGGCGCCCGGCGTCGATTCAGAACATCTGCGTTCGTTGCTGGAAAAGATCGGTTGCGACGACATCCAAGGCTACATTCACGGCCGCCCCGTCACCGCGGAAACCGACTTCCCGACCTACCTGGCAAAGTCGAGGAAGTTCGGGCAGTTCTTCGCCACCGATCCGTTTCAATTCGCCTCCTGAG
>DATJXP010000422.1:0-2463 GCA_035500035.1 Candidatus Acidiferrum sp.
GCTATCCCTACATCGTGATCAACGACCTGCCGAAGGTGAACAATCTCAAGCGGCTGTTCCCGGCGATCTATGCCGACAAGCCGGTGCGGGTGAAGGGCAATGATGCCAAATAGCAGTGTCCCGGCCGGTAGAGATCGCCCATGAGCACAAACCAGATCGAAGCAGCAGCGTTGACGACGTTCGACGTCCATCCGGACGGCACTCACGTCCGCATCAACGTGGAAGACAGTCAGGGCATGCCGGCTGCCTTGACCTTGCCGGCCGGATGCCTGAATCAATTGATGATGACGTTGCCGCGAATCGCCGAAGAAGCGCTGCGCAAAACCCACCATAACGATACACTGCGCCTGGTACATCCGTTGACTTGCATCGATCTCGAGTTCGGCAACAAGGGCAGCGACGGCCAGCAGCAATTCATCATGACGCTGGAAACCACGGGCGGATTCGCGGTTTCGTTCGTGACGTCCGAATCCGAGCTGACCGACCTTGCCTGCGCGATTTTCAGCGAAATTTCCGGCAGCTCGGCCGCCGGAGCGCTGCCGCACTGATGAGAGTCAGCGGATGGACAGGTCCGCGCGAGCGGATTATGCTTTTCGATGTATCCAAATTAATATAGCGAAGTTACCAGGGGAGTCCCATCATGAATGCCAATCCACAAATGTCAGCCGCCGCGGTCGAAAGCGCCCAGGATTTCCACCTGTTGATCGGCGGCCAATTGGTCGCGGGCGCTCGCTCGCTGGCGGTGATCAATCCGGCCACTGGCAAAGTGTTTGCCACTGCACCGTGCGCCGATGCCGCTCAGCTCGATCAGGCGGTGGCCGCGGCCAAGGCTGCCTACAAACAATGGTCACGCACGAGCTGGGAACACCGGCGCGGCCTGTTGCAGAAACTGGCTGACGCGCTGGCTGCCGCCATTCCCGATTTCGCCCGGCTGCTGACACGGGAGCAGGGCAAACCGTTGCCGCAGGCGATGGGCGAGCTGTATGGCTCGGTTGCGATCCTCAAGGGCCTGGCCGAGCTGTCGGCACCGGAGCAGGTGTTGCGCGACGATGCCAATGCCCGCATCGTCAGGCAGTTTTCGCCGCTGGGCGTGGTCGCGGCCATCACGCCGTGGAATTTCCCGCTGATCCTGCTGATGACCAAGGTGGCGCCGGCGCTGCTGGCCGGCAACACGCTGATCATCAAGCCGGCGCCTACTACGCCGCTGACGACATTGCGCTTCGGCGAACTGTGCGCGCAAATCCTGCCGGCCGGCGTGGTCAACGTCATCACCGATCAGAACGATCTCGGCGACCTGCTGACGCGTCACCCCGACATCGCCAAGGTGGCCTTCACCGGCTCGAGCGCCACCGGCCGCAAGGTGATGGCAAGTGCCGCCGGCACGTTGAAGCGGCTGACGCTCGAACTCGGCGGCAACGATGCCGCCATCGTGCTGCCCGGCACCGACCCGGCCGAAGTAGCGCCCAAGCTGTTCGACGGCGCGATGACCAACTGCGGCCAGGTATGCCTGGCCATCAAGCGCATCTACGTGCATGCCGATCAGTACGATGCGGTTTGCAACGAACTGGCCAAGCTCGCCGATGCCGCCATCGTCGGTAACGGTCTCGACCAGGGCACGCAGATAGGCCCGCTGCAGAATCGCATGCAGTACGAAAAAGTGAAGGAGTTGATCGCAGATTCAGCCACCCGCGGCAAGGTGATCGCCGGCGGCAAGACCTTTGCCGGTGACGGCTACTTCATCGCGCCGACTATCGTGCGCGACATTGCCGACGATGCCCGCCTCGTGCGCGAAGAACAGTTCGGCCCGGTGGTGCCGGTGCTCAAGTACACCGATCTCGATGATGCCATCGCCCGCGCCAACAGCACCGACTACGGCCTCGGCGGCACCGTGTGGGGCGATCCTGCGCGCGCATTTGCCGTTGCCTCGCGCTTCGAATCTGGCACCGTGTGGATCAACAAGCATCTCGACCTGCCACCCGACGTACCGTTCGGCGGCGCCAAGGGTTCCGGCTTCGGCGTCGAGATGGGCGACGACGGCTTGCAGGAATTCATGCAGGCGCGCGTCATCAATAGTCAGCATTGATAGCCAGCATTAATAGCCAGCATTGACCAAGCGTTCATTACCGACACCAGAGGATTGCATGAAGACGAACCAAACCAGATTGTCGCTGCTGTGCGCGGCGTTGATTGCCGGCGCTGCCCACGGTGCCGGCGCGCCGCTGACCGAAGTGACGATCCCTGGCGGCCAGATCCTGATGCCGGAAAGCCTGACGTCCGCCGCCGACGGCACCGTCATCATTGGCAGCATTGCCGGCCAGAAAATCTTCAAAGCCAATCCGGGTTCCGCTATCGCCGAACTGTGGATCTCGCCCGGTGCCAGCATTTTCGGCGTGTTCGCCGACGACAAATCCGGCACGTTGTGGGCCTGCTCCGGTTCGATGGGTGGCCCGCGTCCGGCTGACG
>DATJXP010000423.1:0-5417 GCA_035500035.1 Candidatus Acidiferrum sp.
CCAGGTTGGTCGCCTGTTCGGTTTCGTCGCTGCCGCCGAAGCTGAAACCGTTGACCCCGGCGGCAACGGTGTCGGCCAGGCCGCCCACCGCATGCACCAGCACCGGTTTGCCGGCGCGCAACGCCAGCAACTGGCTGATGCCGCAGGGTTCGAAGCTGCTCGGCATCAGGAACGCATCGCAATAGTGGTACAGCATGGTGCCAAGCTGTTCGGCATAACCGCACAGGAACAGGAAATTGGAATGGCGGCGCATGGCGTCGAGCATGAAATGTTCGCACTTGTCGTCGCCGCTGCCGATCATGATCAGGCAACCGTCGCCGAGCGAGCGCAGTATTGCATCGAGCGCGCTCTGCCCGGTCGCCAGCGTCACCATCAACAGGCGCACCTTCTGCGGGGTCAACCGGCCTATCGACGCCACCACGAACGATTCGCGCAACTTGGCCAGCTTCCATTGCTGCAACCGCTGCTCGGCATGGAACCACGCCGCGGGAATCTGGCTGCGATTGTCGACCCAGTGCATGACGGTGGCACGTGCCGCCTCGAGCAACTGCGTGCGGCTGGGTTTGCGCAGCGTTTTTTCTTCGTAGTCGCAGCCGTTGAGGATGCCGTGCAGCCGGTCCTGCGCATGCACCGCGGCCAGATCGGCTTCCAAGCCTTCGCCGCGCACGAGGCCGGCGGCGGCATCGCTCGGCAGCAGGATTTCGCCGGCGTAGCGCGGCGACACCACGTGTACCTGGTCGGCCAGGTTGATGCCGACCCGCATCAGGTTGATGCAATCGGGCCAGCGCGGATCGCCCACCACGTTTCGCTCGAACTGCAAATGCGGAAACCAGGTGGCCGGCGACGACCAGCTGCCGGCGAACGGCCTGATGCCCTGCAATTGCAGGTTGTGGATCGTGTACACCATCGGCAACGACTGCAGCGCGCGGTAGGCCGGGTCGTAGCGGCGCAGCAACAGCGCCGGTGCCGCGTGCCAGTCATGCAGGTGTACGACATCGGCGCCGGCGATCGCTTGCGTCAGCAGCGCATGGCTGACGGCAGTGGAAAACAGCGCAAACTTGGCGGCGTCGGTGGCGAATGGTTCGTGCGCATCGTGGCAATAGATCGCGCCGGCGCCGCAGGCGGCGAACAGCGGATGCTCCAGCACCAGGTGGCGCACGCCGCCGGCATCGGTCTGATCGATGCGGTACAACGCCAGCGTTTCCAGCGCGGCAGCAAAACGCACCGTCAGCGTCAGCAGCAGGCGCGCGTTCGGCAGCTGCGACAGCGATTGGTAGCCCGGCGTCACCACCGTGGCCTGGTGACCGGCGCGCAGCAACGCCTTCGGCACGTCGCGGATGACGTCGCCGATGCCGCCGACCTTGGCGCCCGGCAGCGCACCGTTTTCGGCTGCCACCATCAATACGTGCATGGCAAACTCCCGCTCATACTCCGCCGACACTCTGGCCCAGCATCGAACGCGTCACCAGCGTGACGCCGCCGTCAGTGACGCGGAACCCGCGCTTGCGATCGGCCTCGGCGTCGAAACCGATTTCGGTATTGGCCGGCACGCTGCAACCGCGGTCGATGATGCATTTGCGCAAGCGGCAGTGGCGGCCGACGTCGACTTCCGGCAGCACCACCGATTGCTCGATGGTCGAATAGCTGTGCGTACGCACGCTCGAATACAGCACCGACTGCACGATCTTGGTACCTGAAATGATGCAACCGCCCGATACCAGCGAATCGACCGCGTAACCGCGGCGGTCGTCGTCGTTGAACACGAACTTGGCCGGCGGCAGCTGTTCCTGGAAGGTCCAGATCGGCCAGCGCGGATCGTACAGGTTCAGCGGCGGCAGCGGCGTGGTCAACTCGATGTTGGCGAGCCAGTACGAATCGAGCGTGCCGACATCTTTCCAATACGCCTTCTGGGTTTTTTCCGGATCGGCGAACCGGTAGGCGAACACGCGGTTCTCCTTGATGATCGACGGAATGATGTTCTTGCCGAAATCGTGATCGGACTGCAGGTTCTTGCTGTCGGCGCGCAATTGTTCGAACAGGAACTCGGTGCGGAAGATGTAGTTGCCCATCGACGCCAGGCACATGGTCGGATCGTTCGGCAGCGGTTTCGGCTGCGCCGGTTTTTCCTCGAAGCCGATGATGCGGTAATCGGCGTCCACCTGGATCACGCCGAAGGTGTTGGCGGCGTCCTTCACCGGCACCACGAAGCACGACACCGTCATGTCGGCCTGCTTCTCGGTGTGATAGGCCAGCATGTCGCCGTAGTCCTGGCGATAGACGTGATCGCCGGACAGGATCATGACGTTGGCGGGAATTTCGCCGCGGATGATGTCCACGTTCTGATAGACCGCATCGGCCGTGCCCTGGTACCAGTTGTCGCTGTAGCGCTGCGACGCCGGCAGGATTTCGATGCCCTCGCCCAGCTCCTTCTTGAAATGACCCCAGCCGCGCACCAGGTGCTTGATCAGCGAATGCGCCTTGTACTGCGTCACCACGCCGACGCGGCGGATGCCGGAATTGATGCAGTTCGACAGCGGAAAGTCGATGATGCGGAACTTGCCGCCGAAGAACAGCGCCGGTTTGGCGCGCCACTCGGTGAGTTCGTACAGGCGCGAGCCGCGGCCACCGGCAAGGATGATGGCGTAGGTGTCGCGCGTCAGTTTGCTGACGTAGCGGGAGTTGCTGTCGGTCATTGTGATGCCTCGTGCTGCATATCGGTCCTGTGCTTACCTTCGGTAATTCAATCCGGCGCTTCAACCCAGCGGCGCGGGAGACGTGGGCTTTTCGAGATGCCATATCTCCCTGGCGTATTCGTGGATCGTACGGTCGCTCGAGAAAAAGCCGCTGGCGGCCGTATTGAGAATGCTCATCGTGGTCCAGCGCTCCTGGTCGGCGTAGGCGTGCGCGGCTTCCACCTGGGCATCGGCGAAGGCACGGAAATCGGCGGCGGTCAGCCAATGATCGTACCGGTTGCGTATGCTGGCACTGAGCGGTGCGAAAATGCCAGATTCCTGCCGGCTGAACACGTCGGTTTCCAGCGCGTGCATGACTTCGGTCAAGGCCGGGTCGGCGGCGATGATCGCATTGGGGTCGTAGTGGCCGCGCATCGCTTCCACTTCCGTCGCGGTGAGTCCGAACAGGAAGAAATTTTCCGCGCCCACCGCATCGCGGATTTCGATATTGGCGCCGTCGAGCGTGCCGATGGTCAACGCGCCGTTCATCATGAACTTCATGTTGCCGGTGCCGGAGGCTTCCTTGCCGGCAGTGGAAATCTGCTCCGACAGGTCGGCCGCCGGCGCGATCACTTCCATCGCGCTGACCTGGTAGTTGGGCAGGAACGCCACCCGCAGCCACGGCTGCGCACGCTCGTCGGCATTGACCACGGCGGCGACGTTGTTGACCAGCTTGATGATCAGTTTCGCCATCACGTAACCCGGTGCCGCCTTGCCGCCGATCAGTACGCAACGCGGTGCCATGCCGACGGTATCGCCGCGGCAGATGCGCAGGTACAGGTGTATCACGTGCAGCACGTTGAGCAACTGCCGCTTGTATTCGTGGATGCGCTTTACCTGCACGTCGAACATCATCTGCGGATCGAACTCGACGCCGCTGCGTGCCAGCACCAGCGTGGTCAATTCGCGCTTGTTGTCGTGCTTGATGCGGCGCCACTGCCGGCGGAAGTCCTTGTCGTCGACGAATTTCTTCAGTTTGCGCAACCGATCGAGATCGGTGATCCACTCCTCGCCGATGCTGCGGTCGAGCAGTCCGCGCAAACCGGGATTGCAGAAGGCCAGCCAGCGGCGCGGCGTGACGCCGTTGGTCTTGTTGTTGAACTTGTGCGGCCACAGCTCGTGGAAAGTCTTGAACAGGCCGTGCTTGAGCAACTCGGTGTGCAACGCGGCGACACCGTTGACCGAGTGGCTGCCGACGATGGCGAGATACGCCATGCGGATCTGCGGCTCGGCTCCCTCTTCGATGATCGACAATTCGCGCAACTTGCCGACGTCGTCCGGCCAGTACGTGGCCACCTCTTCCAGGAAGCGGTGATTGATCTCGTAAATGATCTCCAGCAGGCGCGGCAGCAGGCTGCGGAACATCGCGACCGGCCATTTCTCCAGCGCCTCCGGCAGCAGCGTGTGGTTGGTGTAGGCCATGCACGCCGTGGTCAGGCTCCAGGCTTCGCCCCACGGCACCAGGTGCTCGTCCACCAGTTGCCGCATCATTTCCGCCACCGCCACCGCCGGATGGGTGTCGTTGAGCTGGAAGCAGTTCTTGTCGGCGAAGCGTTTGAGCGAACTGGTGCCATAAAAGCGGAACCAGCGCGCGATCACGTCCTGCAGGCTGGCCGAACTCAGGAAATACTGCTGGCGCAGCCGCAGTACCTTGCCGTTCATCGACGCATCGTTCGGGTACAGCACCATCGAAATCTGCGCGGCGCTGTTTTGCTGCTGCACCGCTTCGCGGTAGTCGCCGGAATTGAAATCGGCGAGGCTGAGCTTGTCGCTGGTGTCCGCTTTCCACAGCCGCAGCGTATTGACGGTGCCGTTGCGATAACCGGGAATCGGGACGTCGTGCGCCACCGCCACCACGTCGGCATTGCTGACCCAGCGCACGCGGTAACGGCCCTTTTCGTCGGTCCAGTTCTCGGTGTAGCCGCCGAACTTGACGATGCGGTTGTTTTCCGGCGACAGGATTTCCCACGGCGTGCCGGCTTCCAGCCAATGGTCCGGCACTTCGATCTGGTGTCCTTCGCGGATCTTCTGGTGAAAGATGCCGTAGTCGTAGCGGATGCCGTAACCGGTGACCGGATAGCCGAGCGTGGCGCAACTGTCGAGGAAGCACGCCGCCAGCCGGCCAAGACCGCCGTTGCCGAGGCCGGCGTCCGGTTCCTGGTCCAGCACTTCCTCCAGCGCACAACCGAAGCTGCGCAGCGTCAGCTCGAGCGGATGCTCGAGTCCGAGGTTCAGCACGGCGTTGTTCAATGCGCGTCCCATCAGGTATTCCAGCGACAGGTAAGCCACGCGTTTCATCTTGCCGGTGCGATAGTGATCGCGCGTGTTGCGCCAGCGCTCGACCAACCGGTCGCGCACGGTCAGCGACGCCGCCTGATACAGGTAACGCTCGGGTTGATCGGACTGGCCGCGTCCCAGCGTCAAGTGGTAATGGCGCGACACGTCCTTCTTGACCGCGCGCCCGTCCATGCCGAGCCAGGGGTGATCGTCGTCGAAGTTCTTTTCGGGACTGCTTTTCATCCGAATACTCCTCTTGGTGTGATCGATGTGATCGTCATGACGCCGACAGCAGCAACAGGCTGCTGCGCGGCTCCAGCACTACGCTTTCGCTCAAATGCACTGCGTGCGCCGGGCGCCCTTCCGCCAGCCGGGTATCGAGCAACACGACCCTGCCGGCAATCTCGT